>JARFQW010000097.1 GCA_029287575.1 Gammaproteobacteria bacterium
CCGGTCTTCGATCCAGCCCCGGCGGTGCTCGGAGCTCTTGCCGCTTAGCTGGTCGCCGCCGCAGAGGAAGGCGCGCCGGACACAGCGTGAATAGTCGTGGTAGTAGGGCGTATCGGCCACACACACCAGCTGTGTGCGAGGGGGGGGCATGGGGTGACGGTACCGGATTGGCACCGCCGAGGAGTAGACCGTTTAGTGGTCGATCTGTGCTGATATGTGTCTGTCCAATTCACCGGCCCGTGTGTCTGTCCACTCCAGCGCTCCACACCGTATGTGCCTGTCCAATTCACCGAGCGTATATGCCTGTCCAATTCACCGGTCCAATTCACCGTCGTGTGCCTGTCCAATTCACCGGTCCGGCCAGCCCGTTGCCGGCCGGGTTCTTCGGCCGGAAAGGCCCTTGCGGGTCGAGAGCGCGCAGAAATCCCGGTGCGCGGACCGGTGAACACCGTCGGCATATACGTTAATCTTCCCCTTTCCGAACGACCGCGAAACCCAGGCAAGGAAGAAGCGTTCCGTGGCAAAAATTCTCTTGCTCTATCACGGAATTTACGGACACACCCGCAAGATCTGTGAGGCCATCGCGGAGGAACTCGAGCGCCAGGGCCTGGCATCGGACCTGGACGAGATCGCCAATGCCGCGGCTGCCAGGCCGGAGGCCTATGAGACCGTGGTCATTGGCGCGGCGATACGTAACGGCAAGCACAATCCGCTGGTGATCGAATTTATCCGCAACAACCTCGATCTGCTGGAGGCCCGGCGCAGCGCGTTTTTCTCGGTCAACCTGGTTGCCCGGAAACCCGAGAAAAACACCGCCGAAACGAATCCCTACGTCAAGGCGTTTCTCGAGCGCTCGCCCTGGAAGCCCGGGCTGGTCGGCGTGTTCGCGGGCAATCTCGACTATCAGCGCTATACGTTCATGGACAGGCACATCATCCGCTTCATCATGACCCTCACGGGCGGGCCGACGGACCTGCATACCAAGGTCGAGTTCACGGACTGGGAACGGGTCAGGCGGTTCGCCGGTCAGGTCCGGGACCTGGCCTGCTCGGCGCCGGTCTAGGATCATCGTGACCGGCGGACCGACCGGAGAGGCAAAACGCGGCCCCGGAAACAGCCCGGTGGCTGGCGGATCGCAGCCGCTTGTCGACCGGCTGCATCTGTGGCTGGCCATCCTGGTGATCTGGCTGATGGTGACGAGTCCCTGGGTCTCGATGCTGCGCCGGGTTCCGTCCGACCCGGGATGGCTGGATCGCGCCCACATCGGATTCGGGCTCGCGGCCTTCTTGACCACTGTCGTCTATGCGTGGGGCTGCTGCCGCAACGGCGGCTGGCGATTGTATTTCCCCTGGCTGGCCGGGGACGCGGGCGCCGTGGCCAGGGACCTGGCAGGGCTGTTCCGAGGCCGGATACCCGCCGCCGAGGGCGGCGGGCTTTTCGGCGCCATCGAGGGATTCACGCTGATCGCGCTGCTGGTGACGGGCTTCACGGGCGCCGGCTGGCTCTGGAGCGCGGGAACGGCCGAGGCGCTGGACTGGCGGGGCCAGCACATTGCCGCCGCGCGGGTCTTGCTCGCACTCGTCGTCGTGCACGCGGTCAGCGTGTCACTCCACGTGCTGGACTTTCTCCGGGACTGATTGGCTGATCAGCAAGCCGCGGCGGCGTCCACGGAATTGCCGGCGTCCTGCAGGATCTCAAGCCCAGCGGCCGTCGCCAGCGAATGGCTGGTGGCGATCAGGCCGTGGACCGGATTCATGAACGGTTCCGGTGGCGGTTCATTGTGAGGCCCGGTTCGACCCTGCCGCTGGCCCTGACTCGGGTTCCTTCAGATACCGGGCCAGCCAGTCGTGCACCTCGCTCCAGAAATAACGCGCCTCGGCTCCGTTCATGATCCAGTGGTTGGCGTCATGGAACACGACCAGGCGCCCGGGCACCTGCTTGCGCTGGAGATAGGTCCACATGGCGATGGTCTGGTTCACGGGGACCCGATAATCCTTCTCACCGATCGTGAGCATCATCGGCGTCGAGAAGTTGTCGGCATAGGTGGAGGGGCTCTGTGCCTCCCAGACCGGGCTGTCTCCCCAGGGCGGTCCGCCGTTATTGATCTCCCGGTGGTAGATGGCATCGCTGGTGGACCACTGGCCCTCCAGGCTGGCGAGTCCGGCGTGACCGATCAGGGTCAGATACCGGTCTGTCGTGGCCTGTAGCCAGTTCGCGAGATGTCCCCCGTAGCTGGCGCCTGCCGCGGCCTGCCGGTCGGCATCAATGAACGGATAGCGGCGGATGGCTTCGTCCACGGCCTGGTTGATTTCCTCAGCCGGCGTCTTCAGCGGATCCCCCTGGATTGCCTGGGAGAATTCCAGGCCGTAACCGACCGAACCGGTGTAGTCGGTCTGGATGACCACGTAACCGGGCGCCGCGAGGAGATTGGAGCTCCAGCGAATGTGGTCGGAGTCCAGGGACGAGGCATGCGGGCCGCCGTGGATGAGGGTAATGACCGGGTATTTCCTGCTCTCGTCGAAGCCCGGCGGCAGCGTGACAAAGCTGTGGATCCGGCGTCCCTCGGAGCTTTCGAACCAGAACTCCCGCAGCGGCTGACGGTCGAGCACGGCGGCTCGCTCCACATTGAAATCGGTCAGACGGGTGTGCTGGCCGCTGCGCGGATCGATCCGGACCACTTCGGCGGGCCGGGTCGAATCCTCCCAGCGGGCCACGAGGTCTTTCCCGGCTGACGCCGGACCGGCATAGACGCCGCCGCTGTCCGGGTTCAGGGGGATCGCATCGCCGCCATCGGCTGCCAGCGCGTAGAGTCGAACGCGGCCGGCGTCCATCGCGGTCAAGTAGATCCGGCGGCCATCGGCTGAGAACGTGAATTCGCCAACCGAGCGATCAAATGATTGGGTAAGCAGGTCCGGGCTGCTCGATTCCGGTGGGCGCAGCGGCCAGTCGAACCGACCGAGACCGGTCAGGTTGTAGGCGAACGCGTTGACGGGTTCCACCTGGCAAACCAGGGCGCTGCCGTCGGGGCTGAATTTCGCCGAGTGACAGCTCCAGTCGGTACTGGAGGTGATCTGTACCGGCGGTCCGCCGGACACCGGTACCTGGTAGAGATGAAAATACGTCGGCGCGAACGCCGCCTGGTTCAGGTTGGCGGTGGCCGAAAACACCAGTGACTGGCCGTCCGGCGCCCAGGCCGCTTCGAGGCTTTCCCCGGACAAGGCGGGCACGCCGCCAAAGCCGCTTTCGGCAACCAGCGGGCTGTCGGCCAGCAGATCACGGGCCTCGGCCCCGGCCTTTGCCTCCTGGACAAACAGGCGGGTCTGCAGATCGTCCCGCCAGCGGTCCCACTGGCGTATGGGGAAACCCTCGTAGGCAGAGACGTTGTAGCCGAGTTCCTCGCGACGGGTCTTTTCCCCGGCATTGGCCGCATCGCCGGTCGTGTCCGGATAGACCCGGCTCTCGAACGCGAGATATCGGCCGTCGGGGCTCCACCTGGGCGTCGACGCCCCCGTGGAAAGGCTCGTGATCTGCATGGCTTCGCCGGGCCGGGTCATGTCCAGGACGAACAGCTGGCTGACTTCGTCGTCTCCGCGCTTGGCGCCGAATGCGATCCTGCCGCCGTCCGGGCTCCAGACCGGATCACTCTCCGCCCCCGGTGTCGCGGTCAGCCGCCGTGGAGATGACTCACTGGTCAGGTCGATCAGCCAAAGGTCGGCGACCGTCTCATCGGCCTCATAGTAGGGCTCGGTAACGGCCACCACGGCGCGACGGCCGTCCGGGCTCGGCACCGGCGTTCCGAGGCGCCGCATCAGCCATAAATCCTCGTGGGTCATCGCGCGCCGGCTCGCGGCCTCGTGCTCATCGGCACCTGCCTGGCCTGGAAGACAAACAATGGCAAGCACCGCGGCTGCGGCAATCAGGATGCGCAAGATCAAGCTCCTTGTCGCCGAAGCGATCCTCGTGACGAGTCGAGGCATTCTAAGGGGCGGGCATATCGGAGCAAGCGTGGCGCAGGCGCCGAGCAACCCGGCCGAAGCGATCCGGCCGAAGCGATCCGGCCGAAGCTGGCTGGCCCGGAAGAAACCTCAGCAGCCCGGTTTCCCGGCCTGCCGGCTGGCACCGCGACCGGTCTCGATACCAGGCTATTGCCGTGCGGAAACCTCAGGCGCCCAGCGCGTCCAGTCGGCGACGCAGCTCGTCTATCTCGGCTCGCAGGTCTGCCAGTTCGGCTTTCAGCTCATCGAGCGTGCTCCCGCCGGGCCGGGCTGGCGCTGACCTGGCGGGGCTGGCCGCCGGGGGGGCATCGGATCGGGCCGGCTCATCGGTTGTCTCGGGATGCGGCCCGCCGCTGAACAGGTGCATCCAGCGGGCTTCGCGACGCCCCGGTTCCCTGGCCAGCTGCCGCACCAGCGGATCCTCCCGTGCTGCGAGTTCGGCCAGCGTCGAGTCGACCACGCTCACGTCGGCGAGCGGCGCCATGCGCTTGGCCCGGGAACGCAGCTCCCCCGGGGTTTGCGGGCCCCTGATAAGGAGCTCACAGACGATCGCGAGTTCCTCGGCGGACAGGGTGAGTTCGCCGAACCGGGTGTTGCAGAAGCGATGGCGATAGCGGGTCGCCCGGCCGCCCATGCCGCCGCTGCGGTCGGTGACCAGGTGCTTTTTCATCAGCCCGTCCACGATCGTCTGGACGTCGCCGTCGCTCAGACTCATCACCGGGTCCCGGTTCGATTTCTGGTTCACGGCGTGGGTCAGGGCGTTGAGCGTCAGCGGATAGTTGTCCGGCGTCGTGATTTCCTTTTCGATCAGGCAGCCGATAACGCGGGCCTCCAGAGGAGTGAGCTCGGGCTTCAAGGCGTGTCTCCAGCGATCAGAGGGCCCCTATTGTGGCGCATTGCACGGGCCAGGGGTGCGCAGCGCCGTGGGGCGTATTCCGCCGCCGGCATTCGCGCGGGCCGCGCTGGCGCGAGGCAGGCACCCTCGCGTATGTTGAACCCGAGAAATGGACAAGACTGCGGCGCGCGGCGGGAGACACATGACCACGGATACCCCTCTTCTGGCCCGGCGGGCCTTGCTGCGTTTTCTTGCCACCAGCCCGGCGTGGCTTGCGGCACGCGGCGTCTTCGGCCAGAGCCTCGGCGATCCCTACGCGCCGCAGGCGGTGGCGGATCCGGGCCAGGCGATCAACGTGTTTGATTTCCAGGAGGTCGCCCGCAACAAGCTCAGCCCGGGCCACTACACATACCTGGCTCTCGGCACGGACAGCGGCGGCACCCTCCGGGCCAACCGGGCGGGTTTCGAGAAGCTCCAGCTGCGCATGCGCCGGCTCGTGGACGTCCGAAACGTCGACACGACCGTGGACCTGCTCGGCCAGCGTTACCCCCTGCCGGTCATGCTCGCGCCCTGCGGGAGCCAGCGGGCTTTCCATCCCGACGCGGAACTGGCCACGGCGCGGGCATCGAAGTCCCGCGGCGTCGGACAGATGCTGTCGACCGTCAGTTCCACGTCGGTGGAAGACGTCAACGCGGCTCGGGGCGAGCCCGTGTGGTTTCAGCTCTATCCCAGCGCGGAGTGGGGCCCGACCCGGGACGTGGTCCGGCGGGCCGAGGACGCCGGTTGCCCGGTGCTGGTCCTCACCGTGGATATTCCCGCCTCCAATCGCGAGTCCCTGGCGCGTTTCCGCCGGGACTCGAACCCGGATTGCCAGTCCTGCCACGCCCCGGATGCGGGCGTGATTCCGCCGGTTCCCATGGTGGGTGAGCGGACGCTGAACACGGCGTTCATGAACTGGGATTTCGTGGACCGGCTCAGGGACGCCACGTCCATGAAGCTGGTGCTCAAGGGCATCGTTGCGGCCGAGGATGCGAGCCTCGCGCTGGAGCACGGCGTGGATGGTGTCATCGTTTCCAACCACGGCGGCCGTTCCGAAGACAGCGGCCGGAGCACCATCGAGTCCCTCCCCGAGGTCGTCGACGCCATCGGCGGCCGCATCCCGGTGATCGTGGACAGCGGGTTTCGCCGGGGCACCGATATCTTCAAGGCCCTGGCCGTCGGCGCCGATGCCATTGCGATCGGCCGGCCATATCTGTGGGGCCTGGGCGCATTCGGCCAGGACGGCGTGGAAGCGGTCGTGGATATTCTCCAGCGCGAGCTCGTCATGGCCATGCAGCTTGCGGGTGCCGCGAACCTCGAGGCGATAAACCGCCGCCACATCGCCTGACCGTAGTCGCACGACCCCCGGCATCCCGCCGGCCCCCGTCCACCGAGTACCCGCGGGAACACGATGCCCGTGTGTCTTCGTCCGGCGTCTTCCCGCCGGCCGGGTCCGCATGGGCATGCGCCGTTTCTCGCCGTTATGCGACCATGCGATGACATCCACAACCAGCCAGAGATGACATTCCGGGGGGACGTTCATGTTCATGAGGAAATTGATCACGTTTGGTCGACCAGTGGCGCTGGCCGGCCGGGCCGATCGCGCCCGCGCCGGCGGATTGTTGCTGGGCCTGGCGTGGATCCTGGCCAGCGGGCTCGCCGTCGCGCAGAACTCGTCGCCGGCTATCGAGGCGTCACCCTCGCAACCGGCCGCCAGTCTCGAGGATGTGATCCGGCTGCTCGAGGCGCAACAGTCGGAGCTGGCGGCTCAGCGAGAGCTGATCGAGAATCAGAACGCTCGGATCGGGCGGCTGCAGGACGAACTCGACAGCCTCCGTGGCGGAGAGGAACTGGTCGCGGGTCCCCCGGACGAGGAAGAATCGCCGGCCCTGGAGCAAGTGGCCGGTATGGCAGACGACGAGACACCGGGCCCACTGCAGGCCGCCCAGGAAAGTGGGATTGACGGAGATATTGAGTCGAACGCCACCAAGGCGGCTCGGAAGCGAACCAAGACCGTCCAGACCACAGCCCAGGTGGAGCGCGCCCAGGAGGACGATCCGACCCGGGACCAGCTGGAGGATTTCGTCGGCGCATTTCGACTGCCCGGCACGGATGCGGCCCTGCGCATCGACGGCTTCGTGAAAACCAGCATCGTCAACAGCTTCGACCCGCTGGAGACCACGGACCGGTTCATCGTCGGGTCGATCCCGACCAGCAAGGACACGAACAATATCGAAGAGGAGGCGGCGATCACCGCAAACCAGTCCCGCTTCTCTTTCGATTTGCGGGAGCCCACCCAAAACGGTGTCCTGCGCGCGTTTATCGAGGGCGACTTCGATGGCGGGTCCAACGGTGGCCAGTATCGGCTGCGGCACTCGTTCGGCCAGTGGGACCGGGTGCTGGCGGGGCAGACCTGGTCGGCCTTCGTGGATACCAGCGCGACGCCGGAAGAAATCGACTTCGAGGGACTCAATGGCCGGGTCAACGTCCGTCAGGCCCAGGTGCGGTTTTTCCCGGAGTTCTTCGAGCGCTACGAGCTGGCGATCTCGGCAGAGGATCCCAATCCCCAGGTCGCCAATGGCCAGGGCGTGACCCGATTCCCCGACATCGTGGCCACGGGCAAGGTGAACTGGGGCCCGAAACTGCACATGAAGGTGGGCGGTCTGTACCGGCAGGTCCGCGCCGATTCCCTGTCTGCACCGGGCAAGACGGAAAAAAAGACCGGCTGGGGGCTGACCCTCAGCGGCCGCCGGGACGTGGACTGGTTCGATCCGCGTGACAGCATTCTTTTCCAGATCAATGCGGGGAAGGGGATCGGTCGCTATATCAACGACCTGAGCAGCACGGGCGATTTCGACGGCATTTTCGACGACGACGGCAACCTGGAACTCATCGATGTCTTCGCGGGCTACATCTCCGCGCAGCACTGGTGGGGGCGAACGATGCGCTCGAACCTGACCTTCGGCTATGTCGAGCTGGACAATCCCGGCTTCGTGCCAGACGACTTCTACAAGCGTACCTTCCGAGGCTCGGGCAACCTGCTCTGGTCGCCCACGCCGAGAATCACCGTGGGCGGAGAGGTTCTCTGGGGCCGGCGGGAAAACGAAGACGGCAGCGACGGCGACGCCAAGCAGCTGCAGATCTCGGCCCGCTACGGATTCTAGGTGGGGAGTGGCCGTGAACCCGCGTCGCTGAAGGCCGAGCACGGCGGAGCCCGCCAGACTGCAGCATGCCTGAACGGGAAGATTCGATGAATACTCCGACACCGCCCGAGCTGACGCCCCGCGCCGTCGTGCTGGCCATCACGCTGGCCGTGATCCTGGCCGCGGCCAACGCCTACCTGGGCCTGTTCGCGGGGATGACAATCGCGTCGGCGATACCGGCGGCGGTTGTCTCCATGGCCGTTCTCCGCATGCTCGGCGGCGGACATATCCTCGAGAACAACATCGTCGCCACCGGGGCGTCGGCAGGGACCTCGATTGCAACCGGCGTGATCTTCACGATGCCGGCCTTGCTCCTGCTGGGCTACTGGGACGACTTCCGGTATTCCTGGGTGCTGGCGATTGCGGGCCTGGGTGGCCTTCTCGGCGTGCTCTTCTCCGTGCCGCTGAGGCGCTCGCTGATCGTGGACCAGGGCCTGGCATTCCCCGAGGGCAAGGCCGCCGCCGAAGTGCTTCGCACCGGAGATCATCCCGGGCAGGGCCTGAAGCTGCTTGCCGGGGCCGCGTCGATTGGCGGCCTCATGAAGCTGGCCGCGGGGAGCGGCCTGCGGCTCATTCCCGATACAGCGGCCGCCGCCGGATGGTTCGGCAAGACCCTGGGCTATGTGGGTACGAACCTGTCGCCGGCCCTGTTCGGGGTCGGATACATCGTCGGTCTGAACATCGGCATCGTCATGCTGGCCGGCGGCATCATCGCGTGGAACATCGCTATCCCTCTCTACAGCACATTCTTCCTCGCGGGCGACCCGGTGCTGAGCGTGGAGCTGGCGGGCACCGGCGCCGAGGATGCGGCCTATGCCATCTGGTCCGCCCAGATCCGCTACCTGGGCGTGGGCGCAATGCTCATCGGCGGCGTGTGGACCCTGATTTCCCTGCGACGGTCGCTGGTGTCCGGCATCCGCAGCGGTCTCGGCGCGGATCGGGCCGGCCCGGGTGTGGCCGTGCCCACGACCGAGCAGGACTTGCCGATGCGCTACATCCTCATCGGTTTGCTGGTTTTTGTCCTGCCGCTTTTGGCGCTCTACCAGGCCATCGTCGGCCAGTGGCTGGTCAGTATCCCGATGACCGTGATCATGATCGTCGCCGGCTTCCTGTTCGTGTCGGTATCGGCCTACATGGCCGGGATCGTGGGTTCGTCCAATAACCCGGTCTCGGGGCTGACGATCGCCACCATCCTGTTTGCGGCCCTGGTCCTGGTCCTTCTGCTGGGGCGGGATTCCTCGATTGGCGCGGTGGCCGCGATCATGATCGGCGCCGTCGTGTGCTGCGCGGCGTGCATTGGTGGCGACAATCTCCAGGATCTCAAGTGCGGCTATATCCTGGGCGCGACTCCCTGGAAGCAGCAGGTCATGCTGGCTGTGGGCGGTGTCTCCAGCGCGCTGGTCATGGCGCCGGTTCTGAGCCTGCTGGCTCAGGCCTACGGGATCGGCGTGCCGACCGAAACCCATCCCAACCCGCTACTGGCTCCCCAGGCCAACCTGATGGCCTCGGTGGCCAAGGGGATTTTTGGCGGCGAATTACCGTGGGTGATCATCGGCGTGGGTGCGGCGATCGGTGCCGCCATCATTGCGCTGGACGAGACGCTCAAGAAACGGGAGTCGTCTTTCCGCACGCCCGTGCTGGCGTGCGCGGTGGGGATCTATCTTCCTCTGGAGCTGAGCGTGCCGATTTTCTTCGGCGGACTCGTTGCCTGGCTGGTGGAACGCCACTACCGGCCGGGTGACGCCGAGGGCGAGCGGGAACGCATCCACCAGCGGGGAACCCTGTTCTCCGCCGGTCTGATTACCGGCGAGGCCTTGATGGGCATCGTGATCGCGGTCCCCATTGTGGTTGCCGGATCGGCTGGCGTGCTGGCCCTTCCGGAGGCGCTCCACTTCGGGGGCTGGCTGGGGCTGTTGATGCTGGCGGCAGTGGCCGTGTTGCTGTATCGCCTGGCGGTGAGGGTTCGGTGATCAGGATCATTGCCGGATCCCTGAAGCGTTTTTGGCTATTGTTCGGGGCACGGGAGCGACAGGCTCGCTTCACCGATCCCGCAGCCGGGAGCATGCATGGCCATCGCCGACACTATCTACGAGAGCCTGACAAACGAGGACGATGGGCGGCTGTGCCGCGACATCACCGACGAGGCCTGCCGGGAGACGCCCACAAGCTTCGTGCTGATGCTGGTCAGCTATTTCCTCACGAAGCTCGGCGACGCCCTCGCCAGCCCGAAGACCACGCTGGCCTGGCTGACGACCAGTGTCGGCGCACCGCCCTGGGTGCTGGGTTTCCTCGTGCCGATCCGGGAATCCGGTTCGATGATTCCGCAGGTGCTGATCGGCGGCTACATCCGGTCGATGCCCGTGCGCAAATGGATCTGGGTGGCGGGGTCCGTCGTGCAGGCACTGTGTGTTGCGGGTATGGGATGGGTGGCCTTCCGCCTCGAGGGTGCCGCGGCGGGCTGGGCGATCCTCGGGCTGGTCACGCTGTTCAGCCTCGGCCGCAGTTTCTGCTCCATCGCCGCCAAGGACGTGCTCGGCAAGACGGTGCCCAAGGCCCGGAGGGGCCAGCTGACCGGCTGGTCGGCCAGCGCCGCGGGGCTGGTTACCGTGGCTGTGGGCATCACCCTGATGCTCTCCCTTGGCGACCAGGTCAGCGCAACGGTGATCGGCGCGCTCCTCGTCGCCGCGGCCGGTCTGTGGATGGTGGCGGCGGCCGTGTTCTCGCAGGTGCCGGAATATGCCGGTGAAACCGGGGGCGGCCGAAGCCTGTTCAACGCCCTGGAACGACTGAGCCTCCTGGCCACGGATGCGCCGTTCAGGCGATTCGTCATTACCCGCGCACTGCTCATGTGCTCCGCTCTGAGCGCGCCGTTTTACGTGGCAATGGCGCAGCAGAATCTCGGTTCACCCACGTATCTGCTGGGGGCGTTCGTTGCGGCGTCGGGTCTCGCGAGCCTCGTGAGCGCCCCGTTCTGGGGGCGGTTCGCGGATATCTCGTCCAGGCGGGTGATGGTCGCCGCGGCGGTGCTGACCTCGGGTATCGGGCTTGTGACCGTGGGCGTGGACCAGCTCGCGCCGGGTTTCGTTCGCACCGTGTGGTTTCTCCCGCTGGCCTATTTCGTGCTGATGGTGGCCCACAGCGGCGTGCGGGTCGGCCGCAAGACCTATGTCGTGGATCTCGCGACGGGCAACCAGCGCACGGATTACGTGGCGATCAGCAACACGGTGATCGGTGTCCTGTTGCTGCTGGTGGGCTCGGTCGGCGCGCTGACGGCGGTCATCGGCAACGCTGGGGTCATCGGGCTGCTGGCGCTGATGGGACTCGCCGGAGCGTTTCTCGGAACGACGCTGCCGGACACGGAGTCCTGAGGACAAACCGGCAAGGCTCAGCCGGCCGGGGCCCGTCTCCGGGATTCAGCCTCCCGCCAGGGCGGCCGAGAGTAGCTGGGATGCCCCGGGCCCACCGATCGTGGCAAGCGCATCGGACATCGCCGGCACGAATTTCGCTGCGGTCTGCGGCGAAATTCCCGGTTTGCCCAGGGCCGAGGTAACACCGGACATGTTTTCGAGCGGGCCGGATACGGCGCCCAGCGTTTTCGCCAGCGACATATAGGATTCAGCCCCGGGTATGGCCGCGGCCAGGCGCTCGAATTCACCGACATCCAGCCGTTCCTGGGCCAGCGTCAGCACAGAGCCGATGCCCCCCTTGGCCTGGTCCTCGGTGACGTCGAGTTCGTTCCGCCACACACCGGCCGGTTGACAAGCGGGAGAAAATACGTAACCTAAAGGTTACTTATGAACCCTGAATCCATGGACAACGTATTCCAGGCACTGGCTTCGTCGGTGCGACGCCAGATTCTCGACATCGTCCAGAGCCGGCCCGGCTGCAATGTGTCGTACGTCTGCCGCTACTTCGACGTCAGCCGGATTGCGGTCATGAAGCATCTGAACGTCCTGGAGAACGCGGGTCTGCTGATCACCGAGAAACAGGGACGGACACGCTGCCTGTATTTCAACGCGGCGCCCATCCAGACGATCTACGAACGGTGGACCACGGAATACAGCAGCCTGTGGGCGGGACGGCTGACCGAGTTCAAGCGACAGCTCGAAGAGCCTCGCAAGGTCAACCGCGACTGAACCGAGACAAAACGAAGGGGGAGAAAACGATGGCCGGAACGTCACCCGAGGCAATGGCCCGGAGCATGATCGACAACCTGCCCGCAAAGACCGGCAAGAGTCTCGACCAATGGCTGAAGATCCTCGGCAAGGCCGGGCTGGAGAAGCACGGCGAGATGGTGAAGCTGCTCAAGACCGAGCATGGCATGACCCACGGATTCGCGAATCTCGTGGCCCACAAGTTCCGGGAACGTGCGGAGAACGGGTCCGGCGCGGACGACCCGGTGGATGCCCAGTACCAGGGCGCGAAGGCGGCGCTTCGGCCGATATACGAGGCCCTGATAGAGAAGATCGAGGCGTTCGGCGACGACGTGGAGCTGGCGCCGAAGAAAGCCTACGTGAGCCTGCGCCGCAACAAGCAGTTCGGCCTGATCCAGCCCTCGACCAAAGACCGCGTGGACGTGGGGATCAACCTCAAGGGCACCGAACCGGGCGATCGCCTGGAGGCCTCCGGCAGCTTTAACGCCATGGTCAGCCATCGCGTTCGCCTGAGCTCACCGAAGGACGTGGACAAGGAACTGATCGGCTGGCTGCGGCAGGCCTATGACGCCGCATAGGGAGGCACGCACGATGAACCCGACAACCAATCCCCAGGCAGCCCCCGAAGCCGCATCCGGCGGCATCGCAACCGCGGAAAAGGCGTTCTACCGGGTCACGATCGGCGCGCCGATCCACAAGGTCTGGGCGGAGCTCACGCGCACTGACAGCGTTCTGCCGTTCTTTTTCAATGGCGTCTGCCGAACGCCCGGGCTGGCCGTGGGCGCACCGATGCGCATGCAGTCCGCCGATGGCAAGAACACCTCGGTGGTCGGCGATGTGCTGGAGTTCGATCCGCCGCATCGCTACGCCCACACCTTCAAGTTCACGAACCTCGACGATCCGCCCTGCGTGGTCCGCTACGTGCTGGAAGAGGTCGACGGCGGGACGCAGTTCACGCTGATTACCGAAAACGTTCCCGCCGGCACGAAGACCGAGAAGTACATGATCTCCGGCGGCGACTTCATCACGAAGAACCTGAAGGCGGTCGTGGAAACCGGCAAGCCCACGCCCGGCGGGCGCTTCGCGTTGTTCATGATGGGTCTGTTTGCTCCGTTCACACCCAAGCAGTCCCGCACCGAGAACTGGCCGTTCGAGCGCAAGCTCTGAACGGACCTGCCGGCGGGATCATGGCCGGGGAAACGGATTTCCCCGCCGGTTCCGGCAAGGCGACACCACCGGCTGATCCGTCCGGACCGGGCGGGGCAAAGCAGCCTCCGCTGCGCTAGCTTGTCGCGGCCGGTGCCGGCGCGGCGTCCGCGGTTTCCCGGTGCCGGCGGGCCTCCACCTCGTCGGGGCTCAGGCCCAGCAGCAGGACGATGGGAATCAGCGCCAGAACGGCGCCGAGGAAGTAGTAGTCGGGCAACTGCAGAACAAAGCCCGCCGCTTCCGGCCAGCTGTTGAGCTTGGCGCCGGTCGCGTAACCCAGGTTGCCCATGGCCATGTAGAGGGTGAACTGGGTCGCGGCCGCCTGGGTCCAGGACACCTTCATGAACAGCGAGAACATGCTCACGGTGGCGAAGGCTACCGCGCCCTTGAAGGCCGGCAGCAGAAGCACCGCCGGATAGCCGGGATTGTGCCAGCCCGCCGACGTGCTCGCGAAGACGAACAGCACGATACTCATGAGCAGCAAGCCGCAGGCGGCCATTCGCCGGCGCCCCAGCTTGTCGCAGAGGTAGCCGCCGCCCAGCGCGCCCACGAGTTCGCCGACGATGCCCCAGGTGCCCTGGGCGCGGGCGAAGCGCTCCGCCGACCAGCCGAATTCCTGCACGAAGACCTCCACCGTCAGCGGGTCGTAAAGGCCCTCCGCCATCGTGTAGATCGCTCCCATGAGGACCAGCATGAAGGTCGTGCGCGTGGACAGGGCCCGCTTGAGTTCGGACAGCGTGAGCCACACACCGAAGGTGTGGTGCGGAACCACGCCCTGGGCCGCGCCGGTAGACCAGGGAAAGCGTTTCTCCCCCGGGCGTTCCTGCCAGGCGATCACAAGCCCTAGTACCGCCATGACCATCAGCGCCTGCACGACCACCGCCGTGGCGAGATCGGTATGCGCGATCAGCGTGGCCATGCCGGCGCCGCCAACGGCGATGCCCAGCAGCTTCGAGCCCCACATCATCCCATTGACCCGGCCGCGCTCGCTGTCCGCCAGCAGATCCACGGCCAGCGCGTCGGTGGCCACGTCCTGCAGCGACGCGAAGCAGTTGTGCACGAAGAACACCCAGGCCAGGAAGGTCAGCGTCGCGGCGCTGGACATCGCCCCGGAGCCGGCCGCGAAGAGCAGAGTCAGCGCCATGAAGAACTGGGCAATCGCGATCCACGGCCGGCGGATGCCCAGAGAGGGTATCCGGAACGAGTCGATCACCGGCCCCCAGATGAATTTGAACGTCCAGGGAAGGATGGCGAGGGCCGCCACGGTGGCGGTTTCCCCCTTGCCGTGTCCCGCCTCGCTCAGCGTGGCGAGCAGGGCGATGGTGGCGAAGCCCCACGGGAATCCCTGTCTCTTATACACATCTGACGCTGCCGACGAACGCGTGAGAGTGTAG
>JARFQW010000071.1 GCA_029287575.1 Gammaproteobacteria bacterium
CGGTCTCAGTGTGGCACTGGACAATGCCCGCACGGTGAGCAGCCAGCTCGACAGCACGGCGCGGCTGTCAGTGTTCCTGGTGGATGGTACCGCTGCGCCCGCTGCTGCGGCGCTGGCCGAAGGCCTGGAGCAGCGCGATGATGTGACCACCGTGATTTTCCTGTCACGCGACGATGCGCTGGCCGAGTTCAGCCAGCTGTCCGGGTTTGCCGATGTGCTAGATAGCCTGGAGGACAACCCGCTACCCCACGTCATCCTGGTTGAGCCCGCTGCGGCGGACGAGCAGGCGGTTGCGGCCCTGCGCCGGGAACTGCTGGCGCAACCGGAGGTAGCCCAGGTGGTGCTGGACATGGCCTGGCTGCAACGACTCAACCGACTGATGGAGCTGAGCCGCAGGCTGGTGCAGGCCCTGGGGCTGCTGCTGCTCGCGGGGGTGGTGCTGATCCTGGGGAATACCATCCGCCTGGCCATAGAGAATCGCCGGGAAGAAATCGTGATTACCAAGCTGGTTGGCGGCAGCAACGCCTTTGTGCGTCGACCCTTTCTGTACACCGGCTTGTGGTTCGGGGTGGGTGGTGGCGTGGTCGCGGCTGTGCTGATCGCGCTGGCGCTGTGGTTTGTTGACGGCCCCGTGAGTGCCCTGGCCGCGTCTTATGGCAGTGATTTCCGGCTGGGGGGTCTGGGTATCATGAACAGCCTGAACCTGGTGCTGTTTGGTGGCCTGCTGGGGCTCGCCGGCGCCTGGCTGGCGGTGTCGCGGCACCTGGGAGGTATTGAGCCGCGCTGATCCGCCCGCTAAGCCATTGTTTTAATTATCTATTTATCCTTTATTCGGCCTATTTCCGGAACTTTTCATCTATTAGCACTCTAATAGGATGAGTGCTAAAATCAGATGCCATGAAAGGGGAGACTCCAGGAATGAACCAGGGTTTACAGCCTGTTTACCAGATGGCGCCAGGCGCCAACCTGCCTGCCTATATCCAGGCAGTCAGCAGCATACCCGTCCTCAGCGTCGAGCGGGAACGGGAGCTGGCTGAACAGCTCTATTACCATGAGAACGTGGAAGCTGCCCGCGAGCTGGTCATGTCGCACCTTCGCTTCGTGGTTCACATTGCCCGCAGCTACTCCGGCTATGGCCTGGCAGAGGCAGACCTTATCCAGGAGGGCAACGTGGGCCTGATGAAGGCGGTCAAGCGCTTTGACCCGGAGGTCGGCGTCCGTCTCGTGTCCTTTGCGGTGCACTGGATCCGTGCCGAGATCCACGAATTCGTGTTGAAGAACTGGCGGGTGGTCAAAGTGGCGACCACGAAGGCGCAGCGCAAACTGTTCTTCAACCTCCGCAAGGCGAAAAAGCACCTGGGCTGGCTGACGGCCGAGGAAACGAAGGCGGTGGCCGAAGACCTGGGCGTGAGCCCGGCCGAGGTCAACGAAATGGAGCGGCGCCTGTCCACCCGGGATCTGTCCTTCGACCCGACCCCGCAGGCGGACGACGAGGAGCACGCCTACGGGCCTGTTGCCTACCTGCCGAGCGCGGAAGCCGATCCGGCGGATGCCGCGGAAGACGACGAATGGCGCAGCCACGCGTCGTCAAAGCTGAGGGACGGGCTGGCGGCGCTGGACGAGCGCAGCCGGGACATCCTCCAGAGCCGCTGGCTCACGGACGACAAGGCCACGCTACAGGCCCTGGCCGAGCGCTACGGTGTCAGCGCCGAGCGGATCCGCCAGCTCGAGGCCAACGCCATGAAGAAGCTGCGCTCCCGGATGGCTCTGACCGCCTGATGCTGCTCCGATCATCGACGACAAGCCCGGCCTCGTGCCGGGCTTTTTTTGGGACCGGCAAGCGGCCCGATGACTATTCGACGGAATCCGCCGCGGCGGGCGGCGCCGTAGCCGGGTAACCCGCGGGCCGTATCGCGACCGTGTTGGTCAGGCGGGTGCAGCGTGTGCCGTCCGCCAGGTAGTACCCATAGTCGACAACCGGGTTGGCTCGCCCCGTCGCGGCAAGGGTTTCCCCGATCGCCCGCTCCTGCCCGGGATCGACGCCGAAACGCAGCTCCAGGTCGGTACGCCCCCGGGTCGAAGCTCACGGACATGGCCCGTATCCACACCGCGTAGCCCGGAAAAATCCGGGCGCAGGCCAGGGCCGGAATCGGATCGGCCAGGGCCGCCTGAAATCCGCCGCACATCACGCCACCGGGGTTACGGGGGATCGTGCTCAGCGGCAAGCGAATACGGTCGCAGCGCCAGCCACGGGCTAATCCAGCATCTCGATCCGCAACATGAGAAACGGCGGTTACAGCCCGAGCCGCCTGGAATCCGAGGGGAACGGCGCTCTGGCCATGTAGCGCGGGAAGCGCTGGGGAAACAGCGCTCTGCTCATGACCGGGCCCTGACGGGTTCGAAACCCGGCGAGTTGCCGATTATCATACGGCTTGTTTTTGCGAACCGCCGGAGACTGGCATGCGCCCCGTTCAAGCCTGGCTCGATGAATACGCCGAGAGCCATCAGAACCCGACCAACAAGCTGGTCCACTGGATTTGTGTGCCCCTGATCGTGCTGAGCCTCGTGGGCCTGCTGTGGTCCCTGCCCGTGCCCGAGGCCTTCAAGGAGATCTCCCCGGTAATGAACTGGGGCATGCTGTTTGTCATGGCCTCGATTGTCTACTACTTCATCATGTCCTTCAGCCTGGGGCTCGGCATGGTCGTCGTTTCGGCCGCCATGCTCGTCGCCGTCGTCTGGCTGGACGGGCTGGACGCGCCGCTGTGGGCTATCTGCGTCGGCATATTCATCGTCGCCTGGATCGGTCAGTTCATCGGCCATATGGTGGAGGGCGCAAAGCCGTCATTCTTCAAGGATGTGCAGTTCCTTATGATCGGCCCGCTGTGGCTTTTGTCGTTCGTCTACCGGCGCTTGGGCATCCCCTTCTAGGTTCCCTCGTCAACCGCCGCCCGTACGGCCGCCGCCACTGCTTCATGGAGAGCCGGGTCCAGCGGATCCGGCACTAGGTCGCCGTGCGCCGCGTGGTCGCCGATGGCCTCGGCGGCGGCAACCAGCATCGCATCGGTAAAACGGGTAGCCCCGGCGTCCAGCGCTCCCCGGAAGAGTCCCGGAAATCCCAGGACGTTGTTGATGCTCTTGCCGTCGGCGGCAAATGCGGCGCCGGCCTTCAGCGCATCCCTCGGCTCGATCTCCGGATCGGGATTGGACAGCGCCAGGATCACCTGGCCGGGGCGCACCTGCTCAGGCCGGATCAGGTCGCGAACCCCGGTCGTCGCAATCACGATGTCCGCCCTCGCCAGGAGATCTCCGAGATCGGCGGGCTGGCCGCCCATTGCCTCGAAGCGCTGCAGCGCTCCGCGATCCAGGTCGGTCCCGAGCACGTTTTCCACGCCCCTGGCGAGCAGGAGACGGGAAATCCCGATACCGGCGGCCCCCAGTCCGATTTGCCCCACGACACTCTGGGACAGGCGCTGATCCGCCATCCGGCCGGCGTTCCTGACCGCGGCCAGGGCGACCACGGC
>JARFQW010000057.1 GCA_029287575.1 Gammaproteobacteria bacterium
GGTGTCCTGCTGTCCAAGCTTACCTACAACACCGAACAGGTGGCCCAGGCAGCCACGCGGGTGATCACGACGCTGGTGCGCGATACGCTGACGATCATCGGCCTTCTCGGCTGGATGCTCTGGATCAACACCCGGCTGACCCTGTTCATTCTCGTGGTCGGTCCGTTGATGGCGATTCTGATCCGGACGGTGAGCCGATACTTTCGCCGCTACAGCGCGCGAATACAGAATTCGATGGGTGACGTCACCCAGGTGGCGGAAGAAGTCCTCGAGGCACATCGGGTCGTGAAGGTGTTCAACGGCGAACAGTTCGAGCTGTCCGAGTTCGAGACGGTCAACGAGAAAAACCGATATCTCCACATGAAGCTGGCAGCGACCAAGGGCGGAAGTACGCCGGTCATTCAGCTGCTAGCCGCCGCTGGCCTGTCTTCGGTCATCTATGTCGCAACCCTGGATAGCGGCGAGAACGGAATCTCCGTGGGCGATTTCAGCTCGTTTCTCTCGGCCATGCTGCTGCTGATGGACCCGCTCAAGCGGCTGACCAACATCAATGCGCCGCTGCAGCAGGGCATTGCCGCGGGCAAGAGCATATTCGACTTGCTGGACGAGCCGTCGGAGGCCGATGGCGGCCAACGCCAGTTCGAGCGCGCTGTCGGCGGGGTCGAGTACCGTGACGTGTCGTTCGTTTACCAGCCCGACAAGGGCTACGCTCTCGAGAACATCCAGCTTCGGATCGAGCCAGGGCAACGGGTGGCGTTCGTGGGCCGCTCGGGCAGCGGCAAGACAACCCTGGTCAGCCTGCTGCCGCGTTTTTACGACCCAACCGAGGGACTCGTCCTGGTCGACGGCGTGGATGCCAGACACTACCGCCTGGAGGACCTCAGGCGCCAGATCAGTATGGTCGGGCAGGACGTCAAGCTGTTCAACGATACGATTTTCAACAACATCGCCTACGGCGGTATGCGCGGTGCCAGTGACGCGGCGGTGATCGAGGCCGCCCGCGCGGCGCATGTTCTGGAGTTTTGCGAGCGTTTGCCGGACGGACTGGAGACCTGGATTGGCGACCGGGGTGTCATGCTGTCCGGAGGGCAGCGGCAACGAGTCGCAATCGCCCGGGCCCTGCTGAAGGATGCGCCCATCTTGATTCTTGACGAAGCGACCTCCGCCCTGGATACGGAATCGGAGCGCTCGATCCAGTCTGCCCTGGAACACCTCATGCAAGGACGTACGACGCTGGTGATCGCTCACCGGCTCTCCACGATCGAAGGCGCGGACCGGATCGTGGTCATGGACCAGGGGCGCATAATCGAGCAGGGCAGCCATGCGGAACTGAAGGCCGGCGACGGCCACTATGCAGCGCTGCACCGGATGCAGTTCGAGGGCACATGAGCAGGCTCGCTGACTGGGCCCAGTCGGTGTGGTACGAGGATGGCCGGGGCGCGGCGGCCCTGGCACCGCTGGAGTGGCTGTTCAGGGGTGTTTCCGGCGCACGGCGAAAGGCCTACGGTCTGGGGCTGTTACGGCAAGGCCATCCGGGTGTGCCCGTAATCATCGTGGGTAACCTGACGGTCGGCGGGGCGGGCAAGACGCCGCTGGTGATCTGGCTGGGCCAGAATCTGCAGATCCGTGGCTGGAAGCCCGCGGTCGTTTCGCGCGGTTACGGCGGTCGCCGGGGTGGTGAGCCCGAGTGGGTCGAACCGGGTTCGGACCCGGGTGACTTCGGAGACGAGCCCGTGTTGATCGCCGAGGCGGGTCTGCCCGTGGCGGTCGGCAGGGACCGGCTGGCTGCCGCGGAATTTGCCCGCGCGGGGGGGGCGAGCGTGATCCTGAGTGACGACGGCCTTCAGCACTACGCTCTCGAGCGGGACCTCGAAATTGTCGTGATCGACGGCGACCGGGGGCTGGGCAACGGGCGTTGTCTGCCGGCGGGGCCGCTGCGCGAGTCTGCCGGGCGCCTGGCGGAGGCAGACCTGATCGTGTGCAATGGACCGGGACCGTGCCCAACCGGGGGCGCCGTCTATTCCCTCGCGATACGCACGGCCCGGGCGCTGGATACCGGGGAGTGCAGACCGTTGGCGTCGTTCCGCGACCGTCCCGTGCATGCGGCGGCCGGCATCGGCAATCCGCAGAGATTCTTCAACGCGCTGGAGGAGGCGGGACTCGAAGTTCTGCGCCATCCGTTTCCCGATCACTACGGGTATCGGGCGGGCGACCTGAGCTTTGGCGACGATTTGCCGGTGCTCATGACATCGAAAGACGCCGTCAAGGCCAGAGCGTTCGATCGTGCCGGTTTGTGGGAGGTGCCCGCGGAGTGCGCGTTCGAAGACGATGGCGGCGAACGGGTTCTTGACGACGTTGAGGCAACCTTGCACGAGCTTGCCGCCGCTGAGTAATGAGTCTGCCGGTTGCGGACGGGAAATGGAGCGAGCGCGGATGGGGCGCTGCGCAAAAGGAGAACCGAGCTATGGATCGACGACTGCTGGATCTGCTGGCCTGCCCGATATGCAAGGCGCCGCTGGAGTATCGGCGGACCCGAGACGAACTGGTCTGCCGCCCCGAGCGTCTGGCCTATCCGGTGCGCGACGGCATCCCCGTGTTGCTCGCCGCCGAGGCCCGGCAGATGGAGCTTGCCGAACTGGATGAGCGGCCATGACGGGCGCGTTTGCGGTAGTCATTCCCGCGCGCCATGGGTCCACCCGGCTGCCCGGCAAGCCGCTCCTGGATATCGGTGGACGTCCCATGATCCAGCATGTGTGGAATCGCGCCATGGAAAGCGGTGCCGACGAAGTGGTCGTGGCCACGGACGATCCGCGGATTGCCGAGGCCTGCACGGGGTTCGGTGCCAGCGTGGCCATGACCTCGTCCGGGCATCAATCGGGAACCGATCGGATAGCCGAGGTGGCCCTGGCCCGCGACTGGGTCGAGGACGAGATTATCGTGAACGTGCAGGGGGATGAACCCCTGCTACCCCACGCGCTCGTCGGCCAGGTCGCGGAGCTGCTGCACTTCAATCCGGATGCGGGGATGGCGACCCTGGGGACTGCCGTGCAGGGGCTGGACGAGTATCTGGACCCCAATGTCGTGAAGTTCGTTGCCCGGGCCGACGGCACGGCGCTGTATTTCAGCCGCGCCCCCATACCCTGGCATCGGGATGGCGCCGCATCCGGGCTGACCAGCCAGGTCCGCTGGCAGGGCGCGATGCGCCACCTCGGGCTGTACGCCTACCGGGCGAGGCATCTCCACGAGATCGCGGCGGCTTCGCCCTGTACCCTGGAGGAAGACGAGCGGCTGGAACAGTTGCGGGCCCTGTGGCTCGGAATACCGATACAGACCGATGTAGCCCGCGCGCTGCCAGGGCCCGGGGTGGATACGCCAGAGGATCTGGAGCGCGTCCGTCAGTTGCTCAGCAGGGCGGGTCCGGGAGGCTCAAGTCCATGAGGTCCGTGCTGGGGGTTCGTCCATCCTCCCCGAATACGGGAATCTCGATCACTTTCTGGCCACGCCGCCAGGGCTGTCCGTATGAGTCGGTCTGGATCTCGGCCGTTTGCGCCAGCGGCTTGAGAACGAGCAGGGCGGGTGAGACGACCAGGTCACTTATCCGGCAAGTCATTCCAAGAAAGCTGACGGTGGATCCGATCAGGGCCTCGAGCCGGTCGAGGGTTTCCGCGGGTGTGGCGTCCGGGTTCATGGAGCAGATCCTACTATCGAGCACAGACGACTGGCGGACGAATTTATGAAAATTC
>JARFQW010000095.1 GCA_029287575.1 Gammaproteobacteria bacterium
ATCACCGGCTTCAACCCGGCGGACATGTATGCGGCGGACCACATCAGGCGGGTCCTCGAGACCTACCCTGGCGTGTTCACGGGGATCGGCGAATTCACCATTCACAAGGAATTTGTTTCCGCCAAGGTGGCCGGAGATACGGCCAGCCTGACCGATCCGGCGCTGGGCAGGATTCTCGACTTCGCCGCCGAGACAGGTCTGCTGGTCTTGCTGCACAGTGACCTCGATGTGCCGTTCGCCAAACAGGACGCCGAGCCCGTCTACATGCGCCAGATGCGGGATCTGCTGGTCGGGCATCGCGATGCCACCGTGATCTGGGCCCACATCGGTATGGGACGGGTCGTCCACCCCGTGAGTCCGCCGGCCAGCGCCGGCGCGGCCGAGCGCCCGCCCAACCATATCGACCTCGTGGAGGCCGCCATCGAGACGCCGGAGCTGAGCCACCTGCATTTCGACATTTCCTGGTCCGAGACCGCCAAGTACATCGTCGCAACACCGCAGAGCGTCGCCCAGTCCGCGGACCTGATCAATCGCTATCCGACCCGCTTTCTGTTCGGCACGGACGAGGTGGCCCCAAAGGATCAGGAGAGCTACACCGCGGTGTTTCGCATGTACGAGCCCCTGTGGGAGGCGCTGACCCCCGAGGCCCGGCTGGCGGTGACCAAGGGCAACTATGAGCGCCTGTTCGATGCCGCCGCGAAAAAGGTTCGTGCCTGGGAGGCGGCCAATCTTCCCTAGGCCGGCCCAGGCCGACGGGTGGATGAGCCCGCGAGGAATCACAGGGTGACTCCGCTCCCCGGAATACGGGATGCCAGCAAGAATCGTCCGCCGGACGCGGCGTCGCTGAACCGGCTGCGTGCGGAGGTGGGCGAGCGGCTGCGCGCCGTGATCCCCGCCACCGGTGTCCTGACGGAACTCGAGCAACTCAGGCCCTTCGAGTGCGATGGTTTGTCCGCCCATCGCCAGCCGCCGCTGGCCGTTGCCATGCCGGCTAACGTGGACCAGGTACAGGCGGTGCTGAAGGTTTGTCGGGAGGCCGGTGTGCCGGTCGTTACCCGCGGGGCCGGGACCGGTCTCTCGGGCGGGGCGCTGCCGCTGGCCGGCGGTGTGCTGCTCAACATGAGCCGGATGAACGATATCATTTCGATCGATCAGGACAACCGCCTGGCGCGGGTTCAGCCCGGCGTCCGTAATCTCCAGATCTCCGAGGCGGTTCGGCATCTCGGTTTGTACTACGCTCCGGATCCGTCGTCCCAGATTGCCTGCAGCATCGGCGGCAACGTGGCAGAGAACGCCGGCGGCGTGCATTGTTTGAAGTACGGTCTGACCGTCCACAATGTCGCGGCTGTCGACGTTGTCACCATTGACGGGGAGCGCCTGACGTTTGGCAGCGAGGCCTTTGACGCCCCCGGCTTCGATCTGCTCGCGCTGATTCACGGGTCCGAAGGCTTGCTGGCGGTGATCGTGGAGGTCGTCGTTCGGCTGCTGCCGGTTCCCCGCCACGCCCAGGTGGTCATGGCGGCGTTTCCGGATGTCGGCTCGGCGGGGCACGCTGTGGCACGGATTATCGGTTCCGGCATATTGCCCGCCGGCCTTGAGATGATGGATCACGGATGCATTCTGGCGGTCAACGATTACCTGGACGTGGGGTATCCGGAGTGCGAGGCGGTGGTGCTTTGCGAGGTGGACGGGACGGCTGAGGAGGTCGCGGATCAGCTCGTCCAGGTGCGCGACGTCCTGCTGGCGGGCGGGGCCACGGAAGTCCGGGAGTCCCGCAGCGAGGCCGAGCGGCTCGCGCTGTGGTCGGGACGCAAGGCGGCGTTTCCCGCGGTGGGCCGCATCGCCTCGGACTACTACTGTATGGACGGAACCATCCCGCGCCGCCACCTGGCCGACGTGCTGGCCGAGATCCAGCGCCTGGCAAACACCTACGGATTGCGGGTCGTCAACGTGTTTCACGCCGGCGACGGCAACATGCATCCGCTGATTCTCTACGATGCGAATCTCGCCGGCCAGACGGAAACCGCGGAGGCCCTCGGTGCGGCAATCCTCGAGGCCTGCGTGGCGGTGGGCGGCACGGTGACCGGCGAGCACGGCGTGGGCGTCGAGAAGCTCGACACCATGTGCGTGCAGTTCTCCACGATCGAACTGGCCCAGTTCCACGCCCTCAAGGCGGCTTTCGATCCGGAGGCCATCCTGAACCCCGGCAAAGCCGTGCCGACTCTTGCCCGGTGCGCGGAATTCGGCGCCATGCATGTGCATGGCGGCCGCTTGCCCCATCCGGAACTGGAACGCTTTTGACCCGTCCGGCGCCCGAGAAAGACATTGCCGAAGCGCTGGCCGGCGAGGTCGAACAGGCGTTTCGCGACAGGGCAGCCCTTTGTATTCGCGGCTCCGGCAGCAAGGATTTTCTCGGTCGCGAACCCGCGGGTCGGAAGCTGGACGTGAGCCGGCATCGGGGCGTGATCAGCTACGAGCCCACGGAACTCGTCCTGACCGCCCGGAGCGGGACCCGCCTGAGCGAAATCCGGGACGTCCTCGCAGATCAGGGACAGATGCTGGCGTTCGAACCGCCGGCCTTCGGTGACGAGGCGACCCTGGGCGGAACGATCGCCGCCGGGCTGTCCGGACCGCGGCGCCCCTACGCGGGATCGGCGCGGGACTTCGTGCTTGGCGTCACGATGCTTAACGGGCAGGGCGAGTCGGGCCGATTCGGCGGTGAGGTCATAAAGAACGTGGCTGGCTACGATGTTTCGCGGCTGATGGCGGGGGCGATGGGCACCTTGGGTGTCCTGCTTGATGTGTCCTTGAAGGTGCTGCCTCGTCCCGAGGCCGAGCGCACCCGGGTTTTCAAACTGTCGGCAGCGGCGGCGCTGGAAAAACTCACCACTCTAGGTCGCCTGCCGATCCCGCTGTCTGGCGCTGCCTGGATGGAAGGGCGCTTGTACGTGCGTCTCTCCGGCAGCGCTTCGGGGGTGTCGGCCGCGGAGCGGGAGCTGATCGGTGAGCCTCTGGCTGAGAAGGAGGCTGCCGGCTTCTGGACCGGCCTGCGCGAGCACCGGCTGGATTTTTTTGCCGACGACCGGCCCTTGTGGCGCCTCGGGCTGCCGCCGGCGGCGCCGGAGCTGGGCCTCGACGGCAAGGGGCTGATTGACTGGGGCGGCGGTCAGCGATGGCTGTTCAGCGCGTTGCCGGCCGAGACGATTCGCGACCGGGCGGCCGCCGCGGGCGGGCATGCCACCCTCTTTCGGGGCGGAGACCGGCGCGAAGCGATTTTCCATCCCCTGTCACAAGCCATGCTGGCGCTTCATCAGCGGGTCAAGGCTGCTCTGGATCCGGCCGGAATCTTCAATCCGGGCCGCCTCTACGAGGGCCTCTGACATGCAGACCCGAATCAGCGCGGCGACGCTCTCAACCCCGGAAGGTCGGGAGGCCAACGACATCCTGCGCCGCTGCGTCCACTGCGGATTCTGTAATGCCACCTGCCCGACCTACGGGCTCACCGGTAACGAACTGGAAGGACCGCGCGGCCGGATCTACCTGGTCAAGGCGCTGATGGAGGGCGAGGAGGCGACCGGCAAGAGTCTTGCTCATCTGGATCATTGCCTGGGCTGCCGCGCCTGTGAGACGACCTGCCCGTCGGGAGTACAGTTCCATCGTCTGGCCGACATCGGCCGAGAAATCCTTCACGAGCGCGGTATCCGACCGGCCTGGGATCGCTGGCGTCGCCGCGTGCTGGCACGGTTTTTCGATTCAAGCCTTTGGCTGCGCGGCGCCGTGGCGGTCGGGCGGTCGCTACGAGCGTTTCTTCCCTCTCGACTGGCCCGGCTGCTGCCGGCAAGCCGGCACACCGCGTGGCCGCGGCTTGCCGCCGGGAGCCGGGAGGTGCTCTTGCAGGAAGGCTGTGTGCAACCGGTACTCGCCCCGGAAATCAACACGGCCGCAGCGCGCGTGCTGGCGCGGCGGGGTATCGGTTGCCGTCAGGCGAGCGGGTGTTGTGGCGCGCTGGCCTATCACCTCGATGATCCGGACCGGGCGCATCGTCAGATCCGCAGCAATATCGATGCGTGGTTTCCATTGCTGAGTCAAAGCGACGGGCTGGTCATCACGGCAAGCGGATGTGCGGCCTTTGTGGCGGATTATCCCGCGCTGTGCCGGGGCGATGCCCGTTACGAAGAACGGGCGCGCGCACTGGCCGAGCGGGTCGTGGACCTCAGCGAACTGCTGGAACCCATGGTTCA
The DNA here is from genome assembly GCA_029287575.1 of Gammaproteobacteria bacterium. Lineage (GTDB taxonomy): Bacteria > Pseudomonadota > Gammaproteobacteria > Steroidobacterales > XN24 > JARFQW01. The sequence continues at coordinate 4,242 of JARFQW010000095.1, forward strand.
GGCGCCCTCCGCCGACGAGCGCCAGCAGCCAACCCTGGCACTGCATGTGCCGTGTACCCTAAAGCACGCCGTCGGCGGCGAACAACGGCTGCGGGCGCTGTTGGCAAACAGCGGCCTGCGGGTCGCTGAGACCGCCGATGACGGCCAGTGCTGCGGGTCGGCGGGCGCCTATTCCATCTTGCATCCGAAGACATCGACGGCCCTGCGGCGCAGGAAACTGGATCAGTTCATGACGGGCAGCCCGGATCAGATCGTCACCGCGAATATCGGGTGCCGCCAGCATCTGGCGGCCGGCTCCGATATCCCCGTCCGGCACTGGATAGAGCTCTGGGATGAACTGGAGTCGACGCGAGGGGTCCCGCCCGGCTAGGGCAGCGGCGGGGCAGGCATACCTGCCGCCGAGGTGAGACGATGCATGCCGTCGCCGCTGTCGGCCACCTTGGGCAAGGGCATCCGGTAGATTCGCGAACGCCGCTTGGCTACCACCTCGAATCGTTCCCACATCTGGTGAATCGTGCTGTTGTCATCCAGCTGATGGTTGCCCTCCACGAACTGCACATTGCGTTTTCTCAGCGTCTCGAACATGTGCTTCAGGCCAACTGCGGTCACCGGGCCGGTCGGATGCTCCGGAAGGCATCCGGCGAGCAGAAAGTCCACTGTCTCCGGTTGCCTGAGATCCTTCAGCAGATAGGACCATCCGAGCGGTAGCAGGCGTCCCCGGGCCTTCTGCAGGGCGTGGCTGATATTGGGCATGGCGGCCAGGAATGCCACCAGCTCACCTTCGGCGGAGAAGATGAATTCGAAGAACTCCGGATCGAGGAAACCGAAATATTTCTTCGTGTAGTAGTCCTGTTGTTTCCGGGTCAGCGGTGTGACCCCGTAAAGCGGTTCGAAAGCCTTCTCCAGTACCGGCCAGAGCAGTTGGACATACTTGCGGAAGGTCTTCTTGTCGGTGGCCGGCATGACCCGATAGTTACCCGAGGCTTCCGCACGTGCGCCTATGCGGTCGAGGAACCCCGGTTTCTGCGGCACCCTGAACCGGTAGTCGAGGTAGTCCACGTCTTTACGCATCCCGTAGCCTTCGAGCAGCCCCGCGTAGTAGGGATAGTTGTACGACCCGGCCACCGTGGGCACGGCGTCGAATCCATCCACGAGCAGGCCCTCGATGTCCAGATCAGTGAAGCCATGCGGCCCGGTCATTTCCGCGCAGTCCGTGGATTCGTGCCAGTTCCTGACCACATCGAGCAGCGCGTCGGCAACCGCCGGGTCGTCGACGGATTCGAACCAGCCGAAGCGGCCGCGCTTTCGGCCGAGCTTTTCGGTTTCGAGGGAATTGACGAGTCCGCAGATGCGGCCGACGACCTCGCCCTGTTTCTGCGCGAAAAACAAGCGCACATCGCAGATTTCGAAGGCCGGGTTTTTCCGGGGGTCGAAATAGGCCAGTTCATCGCCGCAGAGCTGGGGCACGTACTGCGGGTGGTTCCGGTAGTGGGTGTACGGAAACTTGACCCAGCGCTTGCGGTCTCGGCGGGTCTGCACTTCGACGATCTCTACGGACATGACGACGAGGGTCCTTGCTGGGCTGGTGGGCCGGTGACTGAGGCATGCCGCGGCATGGTTCGGCGCCGCGCTAGGATAAGAGATCTGTCGCGCAGGGCGCCAGGCTCCGTACCCGCGGGGGGCCAGAACGCCACGAACCTGGCGGACCGGGTTTGAATTTCGCCAATGACTGCCGGCGAGAGCTACCATAGGGCTTTGCGCTCCTGGAGGGGCAGCGATGAGTGATCTGCACGGCAAGACGAGCCTCGTTACCGGCTCGACCAAGGGGATCGGCCGGGCGGTGGCCGCCGCCCTGGTCGATAGCGGATCCCACGTCATTGTCCACGGACGGGACGAAGCCGCGACCGCGGAGGTCTGCGCGGCGCTCGGGGCCCATGCCGCCGTGAACGGGGACCTGGCAACCGCCGGGGGGACCGGGCAGGTGCTGGCCCAGCTGGGTGAGCTGAATGCCGTCGATGTGCTGGTGAACAACGCCGGCATCTTTAGCGTGGAGGACTTTTTCGCCATCGATGACGAGGAGTGGCTCCGCTACTACCAGACCAATGTCCTGAGCGCGGTCCGGCTGTGCCGGGCTCTGCTTCCCGGGATGCTCGAGCGAAACTGGGGCCGCGTGATCAACGTCGCCAGTGAAGCTGGCGTCAAGCCCCTTCCGCAGATGATCCATTATTCGGTCAGCAAGACCTCGCTGATTGGATTGTCCCGGGGGATGGCCGAGCTGACCAAGGGTACGGGAGTGACTGTCAACAGCCTGCTCCCGGGCCCGACGTGGACCGCGGGCGTCGAGGAGTATTTCGAAGGGCTTGCCCGGGACGAAGGCAAACCGGTCAAGGAGGTCCTGGACAACTACTTCCGCGAACACGAACCGACCTCCCTGATACAACGATTCGTGACGGTCGAGGAGGTCGCCGACGCCGCGGTTTTCCTGGCCGGCAACCCCGCCGTCAACGGCAGTGCGCTGCGGGTGGAAGGCGGTATCATCCGGTCAGTCTGAGTTGTGAGGGGCGCCTGGCACTGAGCGTGGCCATGCTCTGGCGGCGGGCCGGACGCAGCGCGGTCGCCCAACGGACGCACTATCGATCAAGGAGATTCCCGAGTTGAAGTTTTTGCGCGAGCCCTTGCTGCATTTTCTGTTGATCGGTGCGGCGATCTATCTGCTGTATGGGATCTTTGCGGAACCGGCGCCGGAGACTGACGGCAAAACGATCGTCGTCACCGCGGGGGAAATCGAATGGATGCGGGCGTCCTGGGAAAAACGCTGGCAGCGACCTCCCACAACGGAAGAACTGGATGGCCTCATCCAGCAGTATGTCAGGGAAACCGTGCTGTACCGGGAAGCCCTGACCATGGGCCTGAATCAGCATGATCCGGTGATACGCCGTCGCCTGGCCCAAAAGCTGGAATTCCTCGCCCGGGATCTCGTTGCCCTGACACCACCCACGGAAGAAGATCTGCGGGAGTATTTCGCGACTCACAAGGAGCGCTATCAGGAGCCGACGCGGTATACGTTTACCCAGGTTTTTGTCGATCCCGACAAGCGCGGAGACTCGACGCTGGACGACGCGGACGCCATAAAGACACAGCTCATGGCCCTGGGTGACCGTATAGGGGAGGCCGGCGCCCTGGGGGACGGCCTCATGCTGCAGAACTACTATCCCGGCAAGGACCTGCTCGAGGTCCGGAAGAGTCTGGGCAGCGGGTTCGCCGAGGCCCTGGCCGAGCTGGCCCCCGGGCGATGGCACGGGCCGGTTCTGTCCGGGTACGGGGTACACCTGGTTTACGTCAGTGAAGTAGATCAGCCCCCGCCACCGGTGTTTGCCGAGCACAGGGAGCGTGTCATCGAAGACTGGAAGTCGGATCGGAGCGAAGAGCTCAATGAGAAGTTCTACGCGAATCTCCGCGATGGCTACGAGGTGGTCATCGAAGCAGCTGATTCCGGTGACAAGATCGCCGGGCTGCAGGACCCGGATCAGTGATCGATGCATGCCGTTCAGGCGGGGGCCGCGAAGGCCCGGGCAACGGACGACTCACGTCGGGGGTGGCCGACGCTGCGCTTCGGACAAGTGGCGGCGGACATGGCCCGTTACGTTCGGCGGTGAGCCGATGGCTGGCGCTGGTCATGCTCATGGCGCTGATGGCCTCGGCGCCGGCAACGGCCGACGAGATTCGCCCCGCGTTGCTGGATATCAAGGAGCAAAATACGGGCCTGTTCATCGTGACCTGGAAGGTTCCCACGCGCGGCGACCGGGTGCTGGCCATCACCCCGCAATTGCCGGGCAGCCTGGAATTGCTGGGCACACCCACCTACGAGGAATTGCCGGGCGCCCTGATTCAGACCTCGACATACAGAAACGCCGAAAGCTCGCTGACCGGCCAGACGGTCGTGATCGAGGGTCTGTCGGCCCTGCAGACCGACGTGCTGCTCCTTGTGCAACTCCGGGACGGCTCCCAGCATTCGGCGATTCTCCGCCCGGCCTCGCCCGAGTTCACGATTCCCGTGCAGGCGTCGAAGCTCAAGGTGGCTGCCGATTACTGGCGCATGGGTACGGTGCACATTCTCGAGGGCGTCGACCATCTCTTATTCGTGCTGGCCTTGCTTCTCATCGTTTCCGGGATCGGCCCGCTGGTGAAGGCCGTTACCTCGTTCACGGTCGCCCACAGCATCACGCTGGCGCTGGCGACGCTGGGGCTGGTTCACCTGCCGCCTGCGCCCACCGAGGCCATCATTGCCCTGAGCATCCTGTTCCTGGCCTCCGAGATCGTCCACAAGCGGAATGGCGTGGTGGGGATTACCGAGAGATATCCGTGGGTTATCGCGTTTATCTTCGGTCTGTTCCATGGTCTGGGGTTTGCCGGGGCCCTGTCGGAAATCGGCGTGCCCGAGCACGAGGTGCCGCTGGCCCTGCTGACCTTCAATCTGGGCGTGGAGACGGGTCAGCTGCTTTTCGTGGCCGTCGTCCTGGCGATCATCGCGTTGCTGAAGAAGCTGCCGGTCAGCCTGCCCGCGGGATCCTGGCGTCTGCTGCCCTACGCGATCGGCAGTGTAGCCGCCTACTGGACCATTGAGCGGGTCCTCTCCTTCGTGCCCTTGCCGGCGTAACGTGGGCCCGGGACCGCGTAGGTCCTTGCCCGCGTGAGGAAACGCCGGGCTGCCGCTGGTCTGCGAGCCATCAACTCAGTGCCGATTGGCCGAAAAGGCTGATTGGAGGCTGGGTGTTCCCGTAGAATCCACGCGGAAAATTCTGATGCAGGGCGCCTGGCTTGATGATTCGATTCGTTCCGCTCCTTTTTGCCGCGTTGGGGCTTCTGACCAGCTGTGCCCGGGAGCCTGTCCCCGCACCGGTCATACCTGAACGTGCCCAGCCGGTCAGCTTCCTGCACGAAGTCAAGCCGGTGCTCGACTCCCGTTGTGTAGTCTGTCATTCCTGCTACAACGCTGCCTGTCAGCTCAAACTCTCGTCCTTCGAAGGCGTGGACCGGGGCGGCAGCAAGACCGCTGTCTACTCCGGATCACGCTTGAGCGACCAGGCCCCGACGCGTCTGTTTGTCGATGCCCAGTCGACAGAAGGCTGGCGTGACAAGGGATTTCACAGCGTCACACGGAGTCAGGGGGACCCGGTACAGGAACCTCCGGTCATGGCGTGGTTCCTGGACGCCAAGCGTCGCGTTCCCGTCCCTGAAGGTCGCTACCTGGCCGAGGCGTCTGATCTGACCTGCGCGGCCGATTCGGGCGAGGCGCGAAAATTTCTCGGCAAGCATCCTGGGCGCGGCATGCCTTTCGGTTTTCCGGCGCTGTCCGATCCGGAGCACGAATTGCTGATGAGCTGGCTCGCGGAAGGCGCGAACGGTCCCACCGCGGAAGAGCAGGCGGCGCTGGTGACTCCGACCCCGGCATCGGCGGCCGAGATCGAGAAATGGGAGAGCTTTCTCAACGGCGACGAACCGAAGACCGCGATGACCGCGCGGTATCTCTTCGAGCATTTCTTTCTGGCTCACCTGATATTCCCCACAGCCGGGGACAACGAGTTCTTCCGGCTGGTGCGGTCGACTACGCCGCCAGGCGAGCCGATCGCGGTGATCCCCACCGTCAGGCCCTACGACGATCCCGGCGTCGAACGTTTCTACTATCGCTTCGAGAAGATCCATTCCACGATCGTGTACAAGACCCACATCGTGGTGGAGTTCGATGATCGCCGCCTGAACCGCTACCGGGAACTGTTTCTCGATCCCCCGTGGCTGGAAACGCCGCACCGCATGCCCTACGAAGATCGCGAGAGCGCAAACCCGTTTGTGACCTTCGCGCAGATTCCGCCCCGCGCGCGCTACCAGTTCATGCTGGACCACTCCGAGTACATCATCCGGACCTTCATTCGCGGCCCGGTCTGCAAGGGCCAGATCGCGGTGAATGTCATTCATGACCATTTCTGGGTCATGTTTCTCGATCCGGACGCGGACGAAACGGTCAAGGATCCCGATTTTCTCCTGCAGCAGGCCGAGAATCTTCGCCTGCCCACCGAACGGGGCAGCGACGTGTCGCTACTCGACACCTTCAGCAATGCCTACCGGGAACGGTACGCGAACTTCTACAAGGCGAAGAACGCCCTGTATGACGAAAAGGCCCCGCTGGGCCCGGATATCGACGCCCTCTGGCGGGGCAACGTGGCCGAGGACTCGCCGTTTCTCACGATCTACCGGCATTTCGACAGCGCATCGGTACTGAAGGGCGCCCTGGGTGATCTGCCGCGCACGGCATGGGTCATCGACTACCCGCAGTTCGAGCGCATCTACTATTCGCTGGTCGCCGGTTTCGATGTGTTTGGCAACATTGCTCACCAGGCCAACGTGCGCCGCTACATGGACTATCTGCGGATCGAGGGCGAGCTGAACTTCGTCAAGTTGCTGCCGAGGGAGATCCGGGTTCCGACGATGGCGTCCTGGTATATCGGCACGGGCGTTGCCGATGATGCGCGTCTGGAGGAAGTTGTAGGCACCCGGCCTACCCGGGTCCGCTACACCTCGGATGATCCACAGCGTGAATTGATTGAACGGGTCGTGGAGGAGCATCTTCTGCCGGAGACCGGCATCGGCTTCGACCGGGCGAACTACCATGCCAGCGGCCAGGAAACCGAACTGCCGACCACGTTCTCCGGCACGGAAGACCTGATCGCCGGCTTTCACGCGCTGAACGAGCCGGGCACGGGATTTATCCGGCACGTTACGAGCACGGAAGCCAACGTGCTGTTCGTGCGGATTCGCGGTTACGACGGCCCCTACAGCTTCTTTTCCATCGTCATTAACCGCTGGCACGACAATGTCAACTCGATGTTTCGCGAGTCCAAACGCCTCGATCCGGCCAGGGACACCATCGATTTTCTTCCCGGCAGCATCGGCGCCTATCCGAACTACTTTCTCGATGTGGCCGCGGAGGACGTACCGGAGTTTTTCGATATGCTCAAGAACTTCGATGATTCACCGGCGTATCGAGCTAAACTCAACAAGTACGGCATCAATCGGATGGACGCGCGTTTCTGGCCGGTGTACGACTGGTTCCAGCAGCGGATGAACGACACCGATCCGGTCCACTCCGGCCTGCTGGATCTGAACCGGTATTTCTCGCACGCGCTGGCGGATTGACCGGTAAGGTCTTCAAGCAACCCCAGCGTATCGGGTTGCCAGCGGAGGGTTGAGGCCGGAGCCTGATCCGGTCGGGAAGGCAATGGCTCGGGCAATCCGCTGGATCCTGGCCCGGGTCGTATCGGTGTCCGAATACACTACGCTCCAGACCGTCGGGCAAGCACGCCATTTGGCGTGAAACGAGTTGAGGCAGTGGTCGTTGGGGTCGCGATTTTGGGGCTGGCCACCGGGGCCTGCGTTCCGCGGTCCGCTAGACTGGCTTAGGGATTACTTGGCGGCCGCTGGTCCGCGTGGGGTTCATGGGGGGGAGCTGGCATGTATGAGAACCTGGCGATACTCGCCATATTCGTTCTTCTGTACAGTGTTCTTTCCGGAGGACTCGAACGCACGCCGGTCAACGGAGCGCTGGTGTTCACCGCATTCGGTTTTGTGTTTGGACCGGACGGGATCAACTGGCTCAAGGTGGATCTGGATGCCGAGGGTTTGCGTACCCTGGCGGAACTGACGCTTGCACTGGTGCTTTTTGCCGATGCGTCCAATGCCGATCTCGGCGTATTGCGGCAAAACGTGCGTATTCCCCGACTCCTGCTCCTCGTGGGATTGCCCTTGACCATTGCCATGGGCATTGGTGCGGGCGTTCTGCTCTTTGACGAATTGACCCTGCTGGAAATCGCTCTCCTGGCCACCATGCTGGCGCCCACCGACGCCGCGCTGGGCAAAGCCGTAGTCACGAATCCGGCCGTGCCCGCGCGGATACGGGAGGGGCTGAATTTCGAAAGCGGCCTGAACGACGGGATCTGCGTCCCGGTCCTGTTTCTCTTCCTGGCGCTGGCTACCGGCATTGAAGTCGAACACAGCAAGCCTGCACTGGCGCTGACGCTGCTGGCCGAGGAGATCGGCATCGGCATGGCCGTGGGCGTCACGGTGACGTTCCTGGCAAGCCGGGCACTTCGGTTTTCCATCAGGCGAGGCTGGCTGAACGAGACGTGGCGGCAGCTGCCCATCGCCGCCATGGCCATGTCCTGTTTTGCTCTCGCCCAGTGGCTGGGCGGCAGCGGATTCATTGCCTGTTTCGTTGGTGGTGTCCTGTTCGGCTGGCTCGCCGGCGAGCACAAGCATCATTTGCTGGTTTCGGCCGAGAGCACCGGCGATACGCTGGCGCTGGTCACATGGGTGCTGTTCGGCGCGGCAGCTCTGGCCACGACGTTCGCCAACCTTACCTGGCCGATCGTGATCTATGCGGTCCTGAGCCTCACGGTGATCCGGATGCTGCCCGTGTACCTGGCCCTCACGCCGATGGATCTTCGGCCCGGGGAAAAACTGTTTGTCGGCTGGTTTGGTCCCAGAGGCCTGGCGAGCATCGTGTTCGCTGTTATTGTCCTCAACGAGAAACTGCCTGGTGGCAGCACGCTGACCACGACCGTCGCCCTGACCATCGTGCTGAGCGTGGTTTTTCACGGCTTGACCGCAAATCCCCTGGCGTCCCGGCTGGCGTCCGCGGACGCATCCGGCGGGCCGAGCGGTGCCGGTCGCTGACGCAGTTCACCCAACCAGGCCGGCGGGAGGCTTCGGGGTCGTCGAAGCGGGGCCTCAGGCGGGCTCGGGCGACGGCTGGTCGGCTGCCTTCGCGTGCCGCTTCGCCAGGGATGCGGCGACCCGCTCCTCGGTCTCCGGTCCACCGGCAAGGGCCCGCAGGAAGACCCCCAGGTAACTCTTGTCCACTATTGCGCCCCTGGCCTTGATGGCGGGCTCCATGAGGCGGTGGAGTTCTTCCAGGTTGTACCAGGGCACGGCCGGGTAAACGTGATGGCCGATGTGCCAGTTGATATTGTTCCAGAAGAATCGATTGAAGCCGTTGGACACGATGGTTCGTGTCCCGGCGAGCTGCCCCGCATCCCACGGCGTGCCGTAGTGCTCGGCGATGAAGCGAACGGAATTGAACAGCGTGAAAATGTACACGGGCACGAGCCACAGCTCGAGTGTCTTGCCCAGCACGCCGTTGCCAACGGCCCAGGCGATGAGGGCCCAGTAACAGGCAATGGTCACAACGGTCTCGAAGAGATGGATGGCCCATTCCCTGGGGCCGAAGCGTGTGACCGGATAGATGATGTTGAAGTGGATGAAGCTCAGCAGCACCCCGATCACCATGTAGAGGTAAAAGACCACGAAATCCAGAACGCCGCGTTTGCCCATCGTGAAGGCATCCGGATCCTTCGGTGACCGGTTGTAGCGGTGATGCTCGAGGTGATCTTCCTTGAAGCCCACGAACGTCGCCATCAGGGGGATCATGCAGGCGATGCCAAACACCCAGTTGGCCCAGGATGATCGGAACAGGGTGTTGTGGCCGGCATCGTGCATGAACGTCACCATGCCCATCCACATGTAGCCGATCGCCACGTAGGCGGACCATTTCAGGACCGTCGAGGGCGTGGTCCAGGCCAGCCAGTTCAGCGCCACCATGATGGCGAGAAACAGGGGAATCTTGAGCAAATTGGGAAGCAAGCGCTGCTTGGTCAGGCGCTTGACGTCCGCTCTGGATAGCGGCTTGTCGACGGTGACGGCCATAAAACGGACTCTCCCCAAGCTTGGACAGGTTGACAGGCTCAGCGCTTTGCGATGACGCCGCAGAGGTCCAGTCGAAGAGGCGAATCCACCAAAAAGCGGACAAATTGTAACCGCAATCGGGTCCTGGCCGCGGATCCGGTGGGAAATTTTCGCGGCCGTCTAATCCAGCCCGGTCTCCTGCAACAGGCGTTCAGGCGAAAGCCCCGGACTGTGGTGCTCACTTTCTGCCGCCTTGACCAGCCGGATGATGTGTTCATTGACCGGTGTCGGGATGCCGTTGCGACGGCCCGCGGCGACGACGTTGCCGTTGAGGTAGTCGATTTCCGTGGCCTTTCCCTGGCTGATGTCCCACCACATGGACGTGCGGACCGTGGGGTCGACCTCGAGCATGGATTTCGCGATCTGTGTGAACAGCCAGTCCGGCTGAGAAAGGAGGCGGGGGAGCCACGTTGGAGGAAGCGCGGTTAGACGGGGCAAGGCAACGCCGAGCGCTCCGGTGACCGCAAGCAGTTCCCGCATACAGGCGGCAAATACGCGGCGGTAGCCACGTTGGCCCAGCATTTCCCGCACCGGCACGTCGGACAACGCATTGACGGCATTGACGAGGTTGAGCTGCAGCTTCGCCCAAAGGACGGCATCCATTTCGGTGCTCAGTTCCACGGGCATGAGACCCGAAGAAACCGCGGCCGGGAGTTCCGAGACACCCGGGTCGGCCTCAATGATGAGACTGCCGCCGCTGCCGCGATGGAAGTGACCGGGAGCCGGCTCCGCGACGTTGAAAGCCACCATGCCGCGGAGCACCGTATTGCCGGGGAACGCGGCCTTGACGGGCCCTTCGGATCCCAGACCGTTCTGGCAGCAAATGAGAACGGTCCCGGGGCCGAGATGACGTTCGAGGTCCGGGACCGCGTCGATGACGCTCGTGCACTTGACCGTCAGCCAGAGGTAGTCCGGTGCGCGGTCGCCGGGCGCGGGGGCCTGCGGCGCAAAGTCAGGGGAGGGAACCCGCGCTTGATGGCCCTCCAGGTCGGTCAGCAGGAGTCCGCCTTCGAGTTTCTTCCTGACCTGCGGCCTGGCGACAACGCTGACCGTCTGGCCCCGCTTGAGAAGGGCGCCGGCAACAAATCCGCCGATCAGGCCTGCTCCGAATACCCGATGGCTGATCATAGACTCGCTCCCCGACAGGGCAACCATTGCCCCGCTTGCTGCTCTTGTCCTGGCTGGCTCACGGTCCGAAGTCTATATCGCCGAGAAGCCGGTCTGCCGGTCTCGGGCCTTCGCAAGCGCCGCGCCGGGGAGATCCTGGAGCGCAGGGCAGGCTCCCGGGTAGACGGCCGGCCACGGTCACGGCAATCTGTCGCGCTGCGGTGGTCGTCTGGCGGCAGCCCGGGCGGCGTGCCGAACCCGGCTTCAATCCACCGGTCCAATTCTCAGGAGCCAAGACGTGCAACTCACCTACCCATTCATGTCCGGCGCCAAGGCGCGCCCGCTGGCAGTCCCGAGCAATTCTCCGGATGTTGTGGTGCCCGTGTCGCCTGCCATGCCGGCAAGCCGTGGAGGGCCCGCCGGCCGGCGAAACCCGCACGCGCCGGTGAAGCCCGGTAAGGGTATTTTCGCCGGGATCATTTTGGTGCTGTTGGGCTCCCTTGCCATGTGGGCTCCGCCCGCTGCGGCGCTCGATAATTTTCGCGAGCTGACGGTCCGCCTGGCGCACCCGGTGGATACGGACCCGATCAGTGTAAGGCTGGAGGATGGCCCAGGGCTCCTGGCGGTGGGACGCTTCGAGGGGGCGACCCGGTACAGCCTCATAAGTCTGGTCGACGGCTCGGTCGTATTACAGGGCGACATGCCCGAAACCGTGTTTTTCTATGATGTCGGGGATCCCGCGGGACGAGGTTCGGAATCGCTGAGCCTGTTCGACGAGCAGGGCATCGCGGTCGTCGATCCGGCCACGGGAAGCATCGATCGCGTCGCGGAATTCTCGAGTATTTACCACGGCCGCCCGTCCCAGGGGCCGACCCCGTCGGACTTTGTTCGCGACGTGGACGGCGAAGCCGGCGATGAGTTGCTCGTGCCCGTGTTTGACGGATGGCTGCTGGCAAAACGGCGTGGCGAGGAGTTCCACACCTACCGGCTGGAGATCGACCCCCGTGTCTCGGCCTACGCGGCCCGGGTCAGCTATGAGCCACGCAGGCCCCGCATCGGGGATGCGAATGGCGATGGCCGAAACGACCTCGTGTTCCTGCGGGACACGGCCTTCGTATCCTTCGTTCAGGAAGCCGACGGGAGCTTCGCGAGCTTGGGCCGCCGCGACCCGATAGATGCGCCACTGGCCAGCGAGGAAGACCGCGCCCGCTGGGAGCGGGATGACGGCCAGGTGGATCAGAGCGAGCTGCAGATCGAGGAAGTCGAGCTGATCCGTGACTTCGACGGAGACGGCATTCTCGATCTGCTTACCGACCGGTCGATCAGTGAGGGCGTGTTCGATCGCAGCAGCGAATACCACCTCTACCTGGGCCGGCGCAACGGCGGCTCTCTGGAATATCCCCGGGTCCCCGACGGCAGCATCGCTTCGGGCGGAATCCAGTTCGACCCGCTGGCGGTCGATGTGGACGGCGATGGCCGGCTTGACCTGGCGACTCCGTCAACGCAGCTCGGACTGGGCCGGGTCATCAGTGCCCTGGTTACTGGCCGGATCACCGTCGATCTCGACGTCTACCGGATGCGCGCCAACGGGGTGTATCGCGAGGAATCCGATTATCAGACCCGCTTCAAGGTGGAATTCGACCTGACGACCGGGCAGATGCGTTATCCCGCCATCAAGATTGCGGACTTCGATGGCGACGGCCCGGCCGATCTGCTGCTGCAGGGCGACGATGACGTTCTCGAGTTGTATCCCGGCACCGGGGACGACAATCTGTTTGGGAAACAGCAGTTACAGAGCCTCGAGCTGCCGCTGCCGTCAAACGGTCAGATGGTGGAGGCCCGGGACCTGGACGACGATGGCCGCGCGGACCTGCTCGTGCGCTACGGCCTGGCAGACGGACCGAAGCGGCAGGGGGAGCTGCGGATTTTTCTCTCGGCCATCGAGGGCTGAAGCGCCGCGGTAAGGATTCGTCTCGACGGGCCGCGCCGGCCCGTCCGGGTGGGCAAACTACCTTGGTCGGCTATGATTGCCGAACCGAATCCCGCATACGGGCCGCGCTTGCGGAGCTGCATCCGCACCTGCTGAACGCCGGTCCCATGAACACAGGAGCCCTGCCTTGGCCGGAGCCAGTCTGCTTACGCTGATAGACGACATCGCCACGGTACTCGACGATGTCGCTATTCTCACGAAGGTCGCGGCCCGTAAAACCGCCGGGGTTCTCGGTGACGATCTGGCCCTGAATGCCCAGCAGGTTGCGGGTGTCCGGGCCGATCGGGAACTGCCCGTCGTCTGGGCCGTTGCGAAGGGCTCGATGCTGAACAAGGCGATATTGGTGCCCGCGGCCCTGGCGATCAGCGCCTTTGCACCCTGGGCAGTGACTCCCCTGCTGATGGCGGGAGGACTGTTCCTGTGCTTCGAAGGTGTCGAGAAGCTGGCCCACAAGTTTCTGCACAGCGAAGAAGAGGACAAGGCTCACGAAAAGGAGCTCATCGAGGCCCTAGCGGATCCTGCCATCGACCTCGTCGAGCTGGAGAAGACCAAGATCAAGGGCGCGGTCCGGACCGACTTCATTCTGTCCGCTGAGATCATTGTCATCGCGCTGGGCATCGTCGCTGCGTCCCCCTTCGTTACGCAACTGTCGGTACTCGTGACGATCGCGGTCATGATGACCATCGGCGTGTATGGCCTCGTTGCGGCGATCGTGAAGCTCGACGATCTGGGGCTCTACCTGGCGCAGAAGCCCGGTGACGGTCTCCGGCAAGCCATGGGCCGCGGCATACTTACCGTCGCCCCCTACCTGATGAAGGGTTTGTCGATCGCCGGCACTGCGGCGATGTTCCTGGTCGGCGGCGGTATTCTTGCGCATGGCCTGCCCCGGCTGGAATCCTGGATCCACCACGTGACGGACGAGATGGGTGCCGGTCTTGAGATACTCACGACGATGCTGTTCAACGCAGCGCTGGGCATCGCGGCGGGCGCGATAACGCTGGTCATCGTCAAGGGTATTCAGCGAGTTGCCGGGGGTGGCGAATCCGCGAAGCCGTCCTGACGAGACAGGCCGTCAGGCAACGCGAAGTCATCTGATCTTCTAACGAAGCAGGGTGAAGTCCTGCGCGTCGTTCGTTCCACATACCGATGACGAGAATCAATCCGGAGGTGCCGCATGAGGGAATTGGCGATTCTTGTTCCCGGCCTCGTGCTGGGGATCTACACGATGCTGTTTTTTTTCTACATGGGGATGAACCGGAGGGGCGCGGTTGCGAGTGGGCAGATCGCCATCAAGTACTACCGGACCTACGATCAAGGACAAGAGCCAGAAAGGCTGAGAGTGCTGACACGGCATTCGGCGAATCTCCTGGAGACACCGACCCTTTTTTACGCCGGGCTCCTCTTCGCTCATGCGTCCGGAGCGGTCAGTCCGTTCTTTCTGATCGCAGCGTGGCTGTACGTGGCGGCCCGCTTCGCACACTCATTCGTTCACCTGGGCAGCAATAACGTCCTGCATCGGTTCTTCGCCTTCGCTACCAGTCTGGTCATCTTGCTGATCTTCTGGATCGGCGTTCTTGTCCATACCGTCGGCGCGCTGGCCTGATTCCGTTCCGGGACGACCCATCACGATGGGGTTCGAGT
>JARFQW010000135.1 GCA_029287575.1 Gammaproteobacteria bacterium
GTAGCGCTCCTTGCTCTTGTTGTACTCGGCGAGTACCTGCCCGTCGAGACTCAGAATTAACCTAGCCATAGCCTTGCTTCCGGTTGTTTCTAACCAAACAGTCCTTTGATACGGTCAACGAATCCGTGTCTCTCCGCAAAGGATTCGACGATCTGCGCAAGGCAGACGGATACGTTGTCACGGCCCCCGTTGTCGTTGGCGAGCTGGATCAGCTGCTCGCCAACGGTCTGCAGATTAGCACCGAAGGTGCTGATCGTCAGATGAATGTCTTCGTCTTCGACCATGTCGGACAAACCGTCCGAGCACACCAGGTAGACGTCACCCGGCTGAACGGCCGTTTCCTGCACTTCCACGTCCACGCCGGGTTCCACGCCCAGCGCACGGGTGACGTAGTTCTTGTTCGACGACCGTGAGGCCTCCTCGGGGGAATAGAAGCCGCGGTCGACGAGTTCCTGCAGCAATGAGTGATCCATGGTCAGCTGCTCGAACTGGTTGCTGCGCAGGCGGTAGACCCTCGAGTCGCCGACATGCGCAATCGATACCTTGTCGTCAAAAAACAAACACGCCGCGAAGGTCGTCCCCATGCCCTTGCACTGGGGCTGTGTCTCGGCGGTCTGCCAGATAATCTTGTTGGCCCGGCTGACCGCGTTCCTGAGCACGATGCTCTGACGCATCAGCCCGCTCTGCACGTCGATATCGCCCCGGGATTCGCGATCCACACCGACACGCACGAGATCCATCACAGTCTTTATGGCCAGCTCGCTCGCAACTTCTCCGGCGTTATAGCCACCCATGCCATCGGCCAGGACCATCAGCCCGGTATCCATGTCGGCGTCCGCCGCGTCCTCATTGTGATCGCGGACCCGGCCCGTGTCCGTAAACCGGACTACCTGGATCTTTCCTTTAAGGCTCATACGACCTTTTGTTTCTTTTCGGCCATTCCCTGGGCTCTCGTGTCCAGGGCTCGCTGCGCTGCGCGGGTGTCTGTGCCCCTCGGCAGAGCCACGGCCCGGCTCCCGAACGCTGCTAAAGCCTATCATTGACGCTGCACAAGTCCGATAGCGGAGTCACAGTTTTTTTACTTTTTCTGTCATGGCGCCGGGGCCGTGGCCCGTGTAGGGTGCTCAGCGTGTGATGGGAGTCACGAAAATGGCGCGCGCGAAAACCGCGTATTTCTGTACCGAGTGCGGGGCCAGCAGCCCGAAATGGGAAGGCCGGTGCCCCGACTGCAGCAGCTGGAACACGCTGGAGGAGGCCCGGATCGAGGCGCGGCCATCGGTCCGGGCCGTGGGCTACGCGGGCGAGCCCGCGCGAACCATGGCGGACCTCGTTGCTGAACCGGATCATCGTATTGCCACCGGGATCGGTGAGCTGGACCGGGTTCTCGGCGGCGGTCTCGTTTCCGGGTCAATTTCCCTGATCGGCGGCGATCCGGGAATCGGCAAGTCCACGCTTCTGCTCCAGGCCGCGGCGTCCCTGGCCGGAGATACGCCGGCTCTCTACGTCACAGGCGAGGAGTCCCTGCGCCAGGTCGCCTCCCGGGCCCAGCGGCTGGGGCTGGAGGCCACGGCCATGCAGCTGCTGGCGGAGACCAGCGTGGAACGGCTGATCGCCGAGGCGACCCGAATGCGGCCAGCCGTGATGGTCGTGGATTCCATCCAGACCGTCTACAGCGAGGATCTGCAGTCGGCGCCGGGTTCAGTGGCGCAGCTGCGAGAAAGTGCCGCCCGGCTCGTGCGCCTTGCCAAATCCACCGGGACAGCCGTCCTGCTAGTCGGCCATGTGACAAAGGACGGTGCCATCGCGGGTCCCCGGGTTCTCGAGCATATGGTGGACACGGTCTTGTACTTCGAGAGTGATTCCGCCAGCCGTTTTCGGGTCATACGGACCCGCAAGAACCGCTTCGGCACGGCGAACGAACTCGGCGTGTTTGCGATGACGGGCGAGGGTCTGCGCGAGGTCAGGAACCCCTCCAGTATTTTTCTGTCGGGGCATGAAACGCCGGTGTCCGGCAGCATCGTCATGGTCACGCGGGAGGGCAGTCGCCCTCTCATGGTGGAAGTCCAGGCGCTCGTGGACGACAGCCGCCTGGGTCAGCCTCGACGGGTCGCGGCGGGCATGGACGCCAACCGGCTGGCCCTGCTCCTGGCCGTACTGCACCGCCATGCCGGGGTGGCCATGATGGATCAGGACGTGTTCATCAACGTCGTCGGCGGCGTGCGCGTGGCCGAGACCGCCGTCGACCTGCCGGTTCTTCTCGCCGGCCTTTCCAGCCTCAGGGACCGGGCCGTGTCCCGCGACCTCGTCAGTTTCGGGGAAGTCGGGCTGGCCGGCGAAATCCGTCCGGTCCCCTACGGCGAGGAACGCCTGCGGGAGGCGGCCAAGCACGGATTCCGGCGGGCGATCGTACCGGCAGGTAATGCGCCACGGCAGCCGTTGCCGGGAGCAACAGATCTGAAGGTCATACCGGTACGCCGGCTTCAGGACGCGGTGGACGCCCTCTTCGACAAGGGGTAGCGATCCCGGGTCAGGCAGGCTTCGAGGCCTCCGGCGGAGACCACATGCGGGCGGCTTTCACGCCATTGTCGGCAATCTGGAGGATCTCGATCATGTGCCCGTGCAGGTCCACCTGGTCACCGGGTTCGGGAATCTCTTCGAGATGCTCGAGGATCAGCCCATTGAGGGTTTTCGGTCCGTCCGTCGGCAAATGCCAGTTCATGAGCCGGTTGAGGCTGCGGATGTTCGCGCCCCCGTTGACCACGAAGCTGCCGCCGGTTTCCGGCTGAACGTCCCTGAAGGCAGATGCCGGATCCGTCGTGAACTCGCCGACGATTTCCTCGAGGATATCGTCCACGGTCACCAGGCCCTGAATGTCGCCGTATTCGTCCACGACGAGCGCGGAGCGCCGCTTTGTGCGCTGAAAATTCATGAGCTGCGTGGCGAGCGGTGTGCTCTCGGGCACGAAGTAGACCTCCCGGACACGCTTCACCAGCCGGTCCCGGTCGAGCTCGCCGTCCGCGAGATCGGGCAGGACATCGCGCAGATGAAGCATACCCACGATGTCGTCGAGCTCCGAGTTGATGACCGGCAGGCGGGTGTGCTGGCTTTGTTCGATCATCTCCTGAATATCGCCCCAGTCGTCGTCGAGATCGATGGCGATCACCTCGGGCCGGGGCACCATGATGTCGTCCACCGTGACGTTCTGGAGGTCCAGCACGCTCATCATCATGCGCCGGGACCGGGCCGGCAGCATGGCGCCCGCTTCTATCACAACCGTTCGCAGTTCTTCCTGGCTCAGGGCGTTGCCGACGCTTTCCCGGGTGCCGCCAAGGACCCAAAGCACGAGACCGGCGAAGAGATTGACGAGCCAGACGAGCGGGTAGGTGATCTTCAGCAGGGGGTAGTAGATGAAGGCCGCCGGAAGCGCCAGCCGCTCGGGATGGCGGGCGGCCATGGTCTTGGGGGCCACTTCGGCGAAAATCAGAATCACGAGGGTCAGGATGAAGGCCCCGGCGGCCACGGCGCCCTGGCCGCCGATGCGCAGGGCGATGATTGTCACGAGCGCGGACGCGAAAATATTGACGGCATTGTTGCCGAGCAGGATAAGCCCGATCAGCCGCTCGGGACGCTCGAGGAGTTTCTCCGCCAGCTGGGCGCCCCGATGGCCTCCACGGGCGCGATGGCGCAGCCGATACCGGTTGATGCTCATCAGGGCGGTCTCGGTACCCGAAAAAAAGGCCGAGAAAACCAGGAGCAGGGCCAGGAGGCCGAGTAGCGATCCTATCGGAACGTCGTTCAATCAGGCTGCGGTCGACACGATGTCAGACTGGAGTGTTGTCTAGGGCTCGGCGCGCTGTCAATCCGCGTCTCAGCCCCACTGCCGGCCTAGCACGAGTTCCAGGATGAGGCGGCTCCCGAAATAGGCCAGCAGCAGAACCATGTAGCCGGTGATGACCCAGCGCACGGCTTTGCGCCCGCGCCAGCCGAATTGCCAGCGGCCCAGCAGCAGAATACCGAATACACCCCACGCGATAATTGACAGAATGGCCTTGTGGGCGAGATGCTGCGCAAAGAGATCATCAACGAAAAACAGGCCGGAGAAGAGCGCAAGTGTGAGGACCAGAAACCCCACATGGATGGTAAGAAAGAGAACGTTCTCCATGGTTTCCAGGGGCGGCAGAATACGGGTCCAGCCCGCCGTTTTGCGTGCCCTGAGCGCCCGGTCCTGGAGCGCCACGAGAACGGCGATGACCGCGCCGAGGCTCAACAGGCTGTACGCGGTCACCGACATGAGGATATGGGCGCGCAGCTCCCAGTCCGGTCGAGTCGTGTTGGCGGGCGCCGTCAAGGCCTGGCCGAGAGGCGCAAGCGCAAGAATGCCGGCCAGCGGCAGGAGCACCGCGGCCAGCCCGCGAAACCGAGGCTTGAGAGCGGCAAGCAGGGCGGTCAGGGCCACCAGCCACCCCACGACGCTGGCCACGCCGGCAATGGACAGCTCGCTGCCGCCACTGGTTCCGAATTCCGAGACGAGGTCGGCGCTGTGAAGCAGGAGACCGGCGGCGCCGACGAGCAGTCCAGGGGCGGGAGACACCGACCCGGGGGAGCGTTCTTCTGCAAGGCGGACGCGGGCGAGCAGCCATGCCGCTGCTCCGTAGCAGGCGAGGATCGTGACCTGAAACACAGACGGGGGTATGCCTATTCCTTAGCGTTCCGGCATCTTCGCATACGGCTACAATCAAGAGAAGTCCACTCCGAGTCGTCATCATGTACCTTTCCCGACCACCCGTAGGACCGGTCCGCCGGTCCCGCCCCCGCCGGATCGCGGGCTCTTGAAAATCCGGATTCTCGGCTGCAGCGGAGGCATCGGCGCGCGTCAGCGGACCACCGCGATACTTGTCGACGACGACATACTGATCGACGCCGGCACGGGCCTGGGCGACCTGTCTCTGGAAGACGTCGGCAAGCTGCGCCACATTTTCCTCACCCACGCGCACCTGGACCACGTTGCCGGGCTGCCCATGCTGGTGGATACGGTATTCGACCAGCGCCTCGGTTCGCCGCTGGAGATCTACACACAGACAGAGACGATCCAGGCGCTGCGTGACCATGTGTTCAACGGGGTGATCTGGCCGGACTTCACCCGGTTGCCGGACGCCGATGATCCGGTGATCCGTTTCAATGAGATCGTGGCGGGCGACCGTATCGGCGTCGATGACCGGGAATTTCTGGCGGTCGCCGTGGAGCACGCGGTACCGACAGTGGGGTTTCTGGTGCGCTCCGGCGAGTTTCACGTGGGATTCAGCGGAGACACGGGCGCCAACACGACGTTATGGGAGGCGCTCAACGCGGTCCCGCGGCTGGACGCCTTGATCGTCGACGTGTCCTTTCCGAACGCCCAGCGGCCCCTGGCGGTGCATTCGGGACACTACTGCCCGGCCACTCTCGCTGAGGATCTGGCTTCACTGCGTCACCCGTCGCCGATCTGGCTGACGGCGATGAAGCCTGGCTACGAGGCGCAGATTCTCGAGGAGGTCCGCGCGGTGCTCCCGGGGCGGGAGGTCCGGCGGCTCATGGATGGTGACGAACTGCTTCTGTAGGGCGACGACGCTATAATCTCCCGCCCCAGCTAGCGGATCCGGCACACCCATGTTCGATAATCTGAGTGATCGTCTTTCCCAGGCGCGCGCCTCCCTGTTGGGCAAGGGCCGGATCACCGAAGACAACGTTCGAGACACGCTGCGCCAGGTCCGCATGGCCCTGCTGGAAGCCGACGTGGCGCTGCCTGTGGTCAAGTCGTTCATCGACCGGGTGAAGGAGCGGGCCGTTGGCGCCGAAGTCACCAGCAGCCTTACGCCCGGGCAGGCGCTGATCAAGATCATTCACGACGAACTCGTGGAGGTGATGGGGGCGGAATCCAAGGGCCTGGAACTCAGGGCCCAGCCGCCCGCTGTGATCCTCATGGCCGGCCTCCAGGGCGCCGGCAAGACCACCACCACCGGCAAGCTCGCCAGATGGCTCAGGGAGAAAGACAAGAAATCGGTCATGGTGACCAGCGCCGACGTCTACCGGCCGGCGGCGATTCTCCAGCTGGAGCGCGTCGCCGAGCAGGCGGGCGCCCGGTTCCATCCCAGTCAGCAGGACGAAACGCCTCTGGCGATCGCCGAGGCCGCCCTGGAAGCCGCCCGACTCGCGCTGGTGGACGTCCTGATCGTGGATACCGCCGGGCGGCTCCACGTGGACGACGCGATGATGACCGAAGTCCGCGCCCTGCAGGACCACCTGACACCGGCCGAAACCCTGTTCGTCGTGGACAGCATGGCTGGCCAGGACGCGGTGCACGCCGCGCGCGCCTTCGGGGAAACGCTGGATCTGACCGGCGTCGTTCTGACAAAGACCGATGGCGACGCGCGCGGCGGCGTGGCGCTGTCCGTCCGCCAGATCACGGGTGCGCCGATCAAGTTTCTCGGGGTCGGCGAGAAACTGGATGGTCTCGAGGCCTTTCATCCGGAACGGGTGGCCTCGCGAATTCTCGGCATGGGGGACGTGGTCAGCCTCGTCGAGCAGGTCGAGGAAAAGGTCGATCGCGACCAGGCCGAAAAACTGGCCCGAAAACTCAAGAAGGGCAAGGGGTTCGACCTCGCCGACCTGAAGGAGCAGATTTCCCAGATGCAGGCCATGGGCGGTCTTTCGGCGCTTATGGACAAGATGCCCGGACTGCCGCCACAGGCGATGAAGGCGGGCATGGGCGAAAAGGAGCTGAAGCGCCAGGTCGCCATCATTGACTCGATGACACCCAGGGAGCGCCGCTTTCCCAAGCTGATCGACGGCTCCCGCAAACGGCGGATCGCGGCCGGATCGGGGACCCAGGTCCAGGACGTCAACCGGCTGCTGAAGCAGCACGCCCAGATGGCCCGAATGATGAAGAAGTTTTCCAAGGGCGGACTGGCCAAGATGATGCGGGCCATGAAGGGCCGTATGCCGCCCGGATTCCCCGGTTGACTGGTGACCGGAGATGCCTTCCCATTTAGGGCTTTTGCTGTAAAATGGTGGGTTTACCGTGAGTCCGGGCCCGAGGGCGGGCCCGCTAATGCCGGTCCCGGCCGGCCAATGATCAACGATTTGAGAGGCACCTGAACAATGGTGACGATTCGCCTGTCCCGCGGCGGTGCGAAAAAGCGGCCCTTCTATCACCTCGTGGTTACCGACAGCCGGAACCGCCGGGATGGCCGCTATATCGAGCGTCTTGGATTTTTCAATCCCCTGGCTAAGGGCTCCGACGAGACCCTGCGCATCGACCTGGAACGCATCGATCACTGGGTTGCCCAGGGCGCCCAGCTGTCGGATCGGGTCGCCAGCCTGGTGAAGGCCAGCCGGAAGCAGGCAGCCAGCGAGGCCGAGAGCCAGGCCGCCGCCTGAGTTTGCCGGCATGGCGCACCGGGTCGTCCTCGGCCGGGTCAGCGGCCTTTACGGCGTCCGGGGCTGGGTAAAGCTCTACTCGTTTACGCGGCCGGTCGAGAACCTGCTGGAGTATCGGGATCTGACCCTCGGGAGCGCGGACAAGGGCCGGCCCGTCAGGATCGAGGAGGGCCGGCGCCACGGCAAGACGCTGGTGGCACGGTTTGCCGGAATCGATGACCGCGACACGGCGGCGGTCCTGGTGGGACAGGAACTATCGGTTGAGCGGGATCGATTGCCGGAGACGGCGGAGGATGAGTACTACTGGACCGATCTCACCGGTCTGGAAGTGGTGAACACCGAGGGAATCGTACTGGGTCGGGTTGACGGCTTGCTGAGCACCGGCGCGAACGATGTCCTGGTGGTTCGCGGCGAGCGGGAGCGACTGGTGCCGTTCGTCCAGGGACAGTACGTCCTGGACGTGGATCTGGAAGCGGGACAAATGCTCGTGGACTGGTCGCCGGACTTCTGACTCCGCCGGAACGGTGGGGCACAGATGAAGGAGCGGGAGCATGCACATTACGGTGGTGACCCTGTTTCCTGAGGAAGTGAAGGTTTTGGGCAGCTTCGGGGTGCTCGGGCAGGCGGTTCGAAAAGGGCTGGTGGAACTGGAGACGGTGGATCCGCGCTCGTTCGCGACGGACATCCACCGGACCGTGGACGACCGGCCTTACGGTGGCGGACCCGGAATGGTGATGAAGGTGGAGCCCCTGAGATCGGCTATCCAGGCTGCACGCAGAGAGGCCCCCGACGGAACCCGGGTGGTTGTGACGAGTGCCCAGGGGCGGCTGTTCGATCAGTCCGTGGCCTGGAAGATGGCGGAAGCCCCGGGGATTATCCTCGTGGCTGGCCGCTACGAGGGAATTGACGAGCGTCTCATCGAACTCGAGGCGGACGATGAGGTGTCGATTGGCGACTATGTGCTGAGCGGTGGTGAACTGCCGGCCATGGTGGTCGCCGACGCGGTAGCGAGGCTGGTGCCCGGTGTTCTGGGTGAGGCGGAGTCGGCGCGTCAGGATTCGTTCGAGAACGGGCTGCTTGACTGCCCGCACTACACCCGGCCGGAAGAGGCCGGTGGGCTGCGGGTGCCTGGAGTACTTTTGTCGGGCGACCACGGCGCGATTGCTGATTGGCGGCGGGCAGAGGCCCTGCGCAGAACCGCTGTTCGACGGCCGGATCTGCTTCGACGACGCGGAATGACGAACGAGGAAGAGGCGCTCCTCGAGGAATTTGAAACCGGCCCCGGCGGGTCCGGTCAAAACGGGAAACGGGATAGCGGCTAGACGCGGGTCCCCTAACGTGGGCGGAAGCCCTGCAAGGCGGGAAATGGCAATGAGCAATATCATCGAGCAGCTCGAAACCGAGCAGATGGCGG
Source organism: Gammaproteobacteria bacterium (assembly GCA_029287575.1). Taxonomy (GTDB): domain Bacteria; phylum Pseudomonadota; class Gammaproteobacteria; order Steroidobacterales; family XN24; genus JARFQW01. Next base: position 8,831 of record JARFQW010000135.1, read on the forward strand.
GGACGGAATTCCCGGAGTTCGGCCCTGGTGACACGGTGGTCGTCCAGGTCAAGGTGTCCGAGGGCAACCGCGAGCGACTTCAGGCGTTCGAAGGCGTTGTTATCGCCAAGCGCAACCGCGGCCTGAACAGCTCGTTCACCGTCCGCAAGATGTCTCATGGCGAAGGTGTGGAGCGCGTGTTCCAGACCTACAGCCGGGCGATCGAGGGCGTTACCGTGAAGCGTCGCGGTGATGTCCGCCGCGCCAAGCTGTACTACCTCCGTGAGCTGACCGGCAAGGCCGCTCGTATCAAGGAAAAGGTCTGATTCCAGTCGGACGCCCGGATGGCAGGCCGATGAGCCGGGACACCAGTCTCAAACGGCTGGTTCGCAGCATGGGTCTCGTGAGCGTCGTGCTGGCGCTCACGGGCTGCAGCCTGTTCGTCGGCCGCGCCGTGGACGGCGCTTCCACCAACCTCACCAATGCGATTCTGAACCAGGACGATCCGGAGACCGTCCGCGACGGGGCGCCGGCCTACCTGCTGTTGATGGACAGCCTGGTGGAGGGTTCGCCGGACAATGCGGGGATCCTCCGCGGTGCTTCCGGGCTCTATGCCGCCTACGCCGGCGTGTTCGTCGATGATCCCGAGCGGGCAAAGCGTCTGGCCGCCCGTGCGCGGGACTACGGGGCCAGGAGCCTTTGTGCCGACAGTGCGCGCTTCTGCGATATCGGCGGCCTGCCCCAGGACGAGTTCGAGTCGGTTATCGCCGGAGCGAACGCCTCCGACGTTCCTGGTTTGTACTCCTACTCTCTGGGCTGGCTGGTGTGGCTGAAAGCCAACAGCGAGGATTTTCAGGCTCTGGTGGACCTGCCCAAGGTGGAATCCATGCTCGAACGGATCATCGAACTCGATGAAGGGTACGAGCGCGGTTCGGCACATGTTTATCTCGGCATGCTTCAGACATTGCTCCCGCCGGCCCTCGGCGGCCGGCCGGAGTCGGCCCGCGGCCACTTCGAGCGCGCCATCGACCTTTCCGACGGCCGCGACCTGTCCGCGAAGGTCGAATATGCCCGCAGTTACGCCCGGGCCCTGTATGAACGGGAACTCCACGACCGTTTGCTGACCGAAGTGATAGAAGCGGACCCGCATGAGCCCGGGCTGACGCTTTTCAATACACTGGCTCAGCGCGATGCCAGGGACCTGCTGGCGACGGCAGATGACTATTTCTGAATCGAGGGAAAACCGATGACCCGCGTACGGATGCTGTTGGCCTTCACGCTATGGCTCGTGCCGTTCATGGCCGGCGCCGTGGACCTCAAAATCGCGACGATCGCGCCGGAGAACTCAAGCTGGATGAAGGCCATGCGGGAGGGTGCGGCGGACATTGAGACCCGCACGGATGGCCGGGTCAAGGTGAAGCTCTATGGCGGCGGCGTCATGGGCAACGACCGCAAGGTTCTGCGGAAAATCCGCATCGGCCAGCTCCATGGTGCATCGTTTACCGCCAGCGGCCTGGGCGACGTCTATAACGACATCCACATCTACGGTCTGCCGCTGTTGTTCAACTCCCAGGAGGAGGTGGACTACGTGCGGGCGCGAATGGACGAGCTTTTTGTGCAGGGACTCGACGAGGCCGGCATGGTGTCGTTCGGATTTACCGGCGCCGGGTTCGCACGGATCATGTCCAACGAGCCGATCCGTTCTTACGACGATCTGGCCGGCAAGAAAGTCTGGGTGCCCGAAGGTGACGTGACCACCATCGCCGCCATGGAGGCCCTGGGCTTGTCTCCCGTGGTGCTGCCCCTGACTGACGTGCTCACCGCGCTTCAGACCGGTCTGGTGGACATCGTGGGCGCGTCGGAAGTGGCAGCCCTGGTTCTGCAATGGCACACGAAGCTGAAATACGTCACGGACTATCCGCTGATCTACATCTACGCAACGCTGGTGATCGACAAGCGCTATTTCGATCGCCTGGAGCCCGCTGACCAGGCCGTGGTCCGCGAGGTGCTGGAAGGGATCTACGAGGAATACGATCGCCAGAATCTCGAGGACAACGTGAAGGCTACCGAAGTGCTCAAAGCCAACGGCATCACGTACGTCGAGCCGGCTCCCGGCGCGATCGACGCATGGCGTGAGCGGGTTGCGGAGGTCAATCGGCGCGAGGCTGCCAATGGCCTGTTTTCCGAGGAGCTGTTTGAGCAGATGCTGGGGCTGATCGATGAGTACCGCCGCAGCGCGGAGACCGCGGCGGTGGTTTCGCCGGCTGAATGAGTGCTCCCTCGGGTCGGGGAGAATCGCTGCCGGCCCGGATAGGGCGGCGGTTCGAGAACGTCGCGCTCGTGGTTCTTTTGACCGCCATGCTGCTTCTCGCGGTGGCCCAGATTCTGCTCCGCAATCTGACCGGTTCGGGCCCCGGCTGGGCCGACGAGGCGCTGCGCCTGCTCGTACTGTGGGTCGGTATGTTCGGAGCCCTGGCAGCCAGCCGGGATGACCGGCAGCTGCGCATCGATCTGCTGTCCCGCTACCTGTCGCCCGGGCCGCGCCGCATCGTGGAACTCTTGGTTCATGGCGTGACCGCGGTGATCTGCGCGATGCTCGCCTGGCAGTCCTGGCGATTCGTTACCGCGGAAGCCGAGTACGGCGCCACCCTGTTCAACGATCTGCCCGCCTGGCCGTTTCAGATCATTTTGCCGCTGGGTTTCGCCCTGCTTGCCTGGCGGCACACGGTGCTCGCCGTTCACCGCCTGCGTCCGTGGGCGTCATGATCATCCTCGCCGGCCTCGTTATCACGCTGCTGGCGCTCCTGGGCGTTCCCCTGTTTGCCGTCATCGCGCTCAGCGCGATGTGGGGCTATCTGCGCGAGGATATCGATCTTTCCGCGCTCGCCATCGAGATTTTCGGCATCGCCGAAATGCCGATCCTGCTTGCCATACCGCTGTTTACGTTCGCGGGATATCTGCTGTCCGAAGGGGGCGCGCCCTCCCGGCTGGTCCGGGTGACTCAGGCCTTGCTGGGGTGGGTTCCGGGAGGGCTGGCCGTGATCGCGCTGGTGGCCTGCGCGCTGTTCACCGCATTCACGGGAGCCTCCGGGGTGACAATCATTGCGCTTGGCGCGCTCCTGTACCCCGCTCTCAAGGAAGCCGGTTATCCGGAGAACTTCACGCTTGGGCTGGTCACGACTTCCGGAAGCCTCGGCTTGCTCTTTGCTCCCTCGCTTCCCCTGATTCTCTACGGAATCGTCGCCCAGGTTCCCGTGGACGATCTGTTTCTGGCGGGTGTTTTCCCGGGCATTCTGATGGTCGCGATTCTTTCGGCCTGGAGCTTCTGGGTGAATCGCGATCTGCGTGTTCCTCTCGCGGCCTTCGACTGGAAGGAGGCCGGGGCAGCCCTCTGGGCGGCCCGCTGGGAGATCCCCTTGCCCGTGATCGTGCTCGGCGGAATCTACGGTGGCGTTTTCGCGGTTTCCGAGGCAGCAGCCGTTACTGCCGCCTACGTCCTTGTCGTGGAGATGTTCATCCTCAGGGAAGTGAGTTTCGAGCGCCTGCCGGGCGTGATGCGCGAGTCGATGATGCTTGTCGGGGGCATTCTTCTGATTCTTGGCGTGTCGCTGGCGTCCACAAACTACATGATCGATTCGGGGGTGCCCCAGAAGCTGTTCGCCATCGTGGACGGGCTGGTCTCGGGCCAGGCTTCCTTCCTGTTGCTGCTGCTGATCTTTCTCCTGATTCTCGGCGCAATTCTCGACATCTTCTCCGCCATCGTGCTGGTGGTGCCGCTCATACTGCCGGTGGCCGCGGGCTACGGGATAGATCCCGTGCACCTGGGCATTGTCTTTCTCGCCGCCATGCAGCTGGGCTATCTGACACCGCCGGTGGGTCTGAATCTGTTCATTGCAAGCTATCGATTCGAAAAGACCATCACCTCTGTCTATCGGGCGACGTTTCCTTTTCTTCTGATGCTGCTTGTTGCCGTTGTCATCATCGCCTACTGGCCGGGCCTGAGCCTTGTCCTGCTGGACTGACCCGGGACGCGCGGGATGATGCGAGCGAAACGACACTGCCTCGTCTGACAAATACTTCTCTGACCGCGGGAGTTCTTGCCGTGCCATTGCCAAGAGATATCGTTGCATTTTTCGCTCTCGCCGCAGCCGCGGCCCCCGCACTGGCTGAGACGGAGATTGATCTGGATAAGATCGTCCTGCCGGCCGGGTTCGGCATCGAAGTCTTTGCCAATGATGTTCCCGACGCCCGGTCGCTGGTGATTGGCGACGAGGGGACGGTGTTCGTCGGTACACGAACAGCGGGCAATGTGTACGCCATTCCCACAAATGCCGGGCACGGCGGAAGCTGGCGCGCGGCCGGCCCGGCGGTCACGATCGCCACGGACATGAACATGCCCAACGGCGTGGCCTGGCGGAAGGGCAGCCTGTATGTGGCCGAGATCAACCGTATTCTGCGCTATGACGGCATCGAGGATGCTCTGGCGCAGCCTCCGGAGCCGGTGGTCGTGAGCGAGGACTTTCCGGGCGTGCGGCACCATGGCTGGAAGTACATTGCGTTTGGTCCGGACGACAAGCTCTATGTGCCGGTCGGTGCGCCCTGCAATATCTGCGATCAGGAGGGCTTCGCGGAGATCACCCGCATCAACCCCGACGGATCCGGAAAAGAAGTCTTTGCCCGGGGTGTCCGGAATACAGTGGGGTTCACGTGGCACCCTGAATCGGGGGACATGTGGTTCACCGATAATGGCCGTGACTGGATGGGCGACGACATGCCTCCGTGCGAGCTGAACCGGGCTTCGGGGCCGGGCCAGCATTTCGGCTATCCCCATTGCCACGGTACCGATGTCACTGACCCGGATTTCGGTGCCGGACGAACCTGCGGAGAGTTCACCGCGCCCGTCCAGGATCTTGGTCCGCACGTGGCGCCGCTGGGCTTGAAATTCTACACAGGCGAGGCGTTTCCGCAGGGCTATCGCGGGCAGGTTTTCATCGCCGAGCACGGCTCGTGGAATCGGGAGGAGCCCATCGGCTATCGCATCACGCTGGTGCGCCTTGAGGGGAACGAGGCGACTGCCTACGAGACCTTTGCCGAAGGCTGGCTGCACGACGGCAAGTCGTGGGGCCGGCCGGTGGACCTGGCCGTGCTCGACGACGGCTCCATGCTGGTCAGCGATGACCAGGCCGGCGTTGTCTACCGGATCTTTTACCAGGGATAGAGGCGAACATTGAACAGTCTGCCCATGCGAATTCTTCGTGGCTTCTGGCGGGGTCTGGACGGCCTGCGCCGGGTAGTCCATCTCGTCCTGATGCTCCTGGTGCTGCTGGTGTTTGTGGCCGCGCTGTCCGAGCAGCCGATCTCGGTGCCGTCGCAGGGGGCGATGATCCTCGCTCCCCAGGGGCGCCTGGTGGAACAGCTCGCCGGTCATCCCTTGGACCGCGCCTTCAGCCGTGCCCAGGGTGGCGGTGAAACTCAGACCCTGGTCCGTGACGTCATCGACGCCGTGGACGAGGCCGCCGCGGACGAACGGATGGGTGCGCTGTTTCTGGATCTGGACGCCATGGCCGGCGCGGGACTCACAAAGCTCCAGGACGTGGCTGCCGCCGTGGACCGCTACAAGGCCACCGGCAAGCCGGTCATCGCCTATGCGGGCAGTTACGGACAGGGTCAGTATTACCTGGCGGCGCATGCGGACGAGGTCTACATGCATCCGCTGGGGTCGGTCTTCCTCACCGGTCTCGGCTACTACCGAACCTACTTCCGGGAGGCGCTGGACGAGCTGAGCATCGACTGGAATGTGTATCGGGCGGGCCGCTACAAATCCCTGGCGGAGTCCTACACCGAAACCGGCATGAGCGAGGCGGACCGGGAGTCCACGGAGCCGGTGATCGAGGCGCTGTGGCAGGCCTTCCGTGATGGAATCAGCACCGCACGCGGCCTCGAGCCGGGTGTGCTCGACCGGTACACGAATGACTTCCTGGCCAGTCTGCAGGCGGAAGGGGGCGATACCGCGGCACTGGCACTGAGCGCGGGGCTGGTGGACGAACTCTGGACCCGTGATCAGGTCGAGGAACGACTTGCCGGGCTGGTTGGCCGGAGCGGCGATGAAAGCGTCTTCGAGGGGATGGGGTTCGGGGACTATCTTGCCGCCACGGGCCTGACGGATGCACTTGCCGCGGAAAAGCAGGTGGCGATTGTGCCGGCGGTCGGGGACATTCTCGGCGGCGATCAGCCGCCTGGCACCGTGGGCAGCGACAGCCTCACGTCTGTCTCTTATACAC
>JARFQW010000150.1 GCA_029287575.1 Gammaproteobacteria bacterium
GATCATCGAGTAAACAGGAATTTTTTCGGGCGGCAGGCCAGGGGGCGCTGTCGTCGGGAGCGAAAGATGGCGAATCAGAATATCCGTATCCGGCTGAAGTCCTTCGATCACCGGCTTATCGACAACTCGGCCAAGGAGATCGTTGAGACGGCTCGCCGGACGGGTGCTCAGGTGAAGGGGCCGGTGCCGTTGCCGACCAAGATGGAACGGTTCACCGTGCTGATTTCTCCGCATGTGAACAAGGATGCGCGAGACCAGTACGAGCTTCGGACCCACAAGCGCCTGATGGATATCGTCGACCCGACGGACAAGACCGTGGATGCGCTGATGAAGCTCGAGCTGCCCGCGGGCGTGGATGTCCAGATCAAGTTGAACTAGCAAAGCAGGCCTCGTATAATACGCGGCTCTTTGCGGCCCGGTGCGAATTTGTTCGCGCCGGGCCGCTGATTTCAAGGGAACCCGGAAACCGGTTTCCCTGTCCGCCGGCCCCCCAAGGGCCACGAAGGCGATCCGAACAGCGCTGACCAATCGCAGTCGGCGTGGTGACTAGAGGAACAGACAACATGGCGATCGGTCTAGTTGGCCGCAAGTGCGGTATGACTCGCGTGTTTACGGATGCCGGTGAATCGATCCCGGTGACCGTGGTTGAGGCTGCGCCCAACCGCATCACGCAGATCAAGACTGAAAATTCGGATGGCTATCGCGCCGTGCAGGTCACTGCCGGCGAGCGGAAGCCGTCTCGTGTCCTCAAGCCCGAGGCGGGTCACTTTGCCAAGGCCGGAGTCGCTCCGGGCCGGGGCTTGTGGGAGTTCCGCCTTGCAGGCGAGGAAGGAGCCGACCTCGAGGCCGGCGGCGAACTCAAGGTGGACGTGTTTGCCGAGGGCCAGCTCGTCGACGTCACCGGCACGAGTATTGGTAAGGGCTTCGCGGGTACGGTGAAGCGCCACAACTTCCGCACCCAGGACGCCACTCACGGCAACTCTCTTTCGCATCGCGCGCCGGGTTCTATTGGTCAGAACCAGACTCCGGGCCGCGTGTTCAAGGGCAAGAAGATGTCCGGTCAGCTGGGTAACGTCAAAAAGACGGTCCAGAACCTGCGGGTCGTCAAGGTCGACGCCGAGCGCAACCTGCTGCTGATCCGGGGCGCTGTTCCCGGGGCGCGGGGCAGCGACGTCATCGTCCGTCCGGCGGTCAAGGCGCGAGGATAAGCGATGGCCATGAAACTACAGCTTCACGGGGGCAAGGACCTCCAGGTGTCGGAGGCGACCTTCGGCATGGATTTCAACGAAGCGCTCGTACACCAGGTCGTTACTGCCTACATGGCGGGCGGCCGGGCCGGCACGAAAGCGCAGAAGACCCGCTCCGACGTGCGCGGCGGCGGCGCCAAGCCGTGGCGCCAGAAGGGCACGGGCCGTGCTCGCGCCGGCACCAGCCGCAGCCCCATCTGGGTCGGCGGCGGCAGGGCGTTCGCGGCGCGCCCGCGCAACTACGAGCAGAAGGTCAACCGGAAAATGTACCGGGGCGCCATGCGCTCGCTGCTGTCGGAACTGGTTCGCCAGGAGCGCCTGGTGGTCGTGGATTCCCTCGAGGTCGAGGCGCCGCGGACCCGGCTCATGGTCGAGCGGATGAAAGGGCTCGGAGTCGACGGCGGCCTGTTCGTGGTCGAGGCTTTCGATGAGGCTCTTTATCTGGCGGCGCGAAACCTGCCACGGGTCGAGGTGCTGGAGGCTGCGGCGCTGGATCCGGTCAGCCTGCTTCGTCACGACCGGGTTGTCATGACCGTGGCCGCGTTGCGGCGGGTCGAGGAGGTGCTGGGATGAGCCGCGAGCGATTGATGAACGTGCTGCTCGAGCCGCACGTGTCCGAAAAGGCGACCCAGGCGGCCGACCAGGCCAACCAGGTGGTCTTCAAGGTCAGCCGGGACGCCACCAAGGGCGAGGTCCGCGAGGCCGTCGAGCATCTGTTCGAGGTCAAGGTCGTGGACGTCCAGGTGGTCAATGTGAAGGGCAAGGCCAAGCGCTTCGGCGCCCTGCGCGGCCGCCGTTCCGACTGGAAGAAAGCCTATGTGCGTCTCGCCGAAGGGCAGGACATTGATTTTCTGGGCGCCGAGTAAGGCGTAGCCAGTAGACAGGACGAATCATGGCACTGCAAAAAGCAAAACCGACTTCCGCCGGACGCCGCTTTGTCGTCAAGTTCCGGACGCCGGAGCTCCACAAGGGGCAGCCGCATGAGCCGTTGCTTGCGAAAAAGAGCAAGAGCGGTGGCCGGAACAACAACGGCCGCATCACGACCCGGCATCGGGGGGGTGGCCACAAGCAGCGCTACCGCGTTGTCGATTTCCGTCGCGACAAGGACGGCGTGCCGTCCCGCGTGGAGCGCGTGGAATACGATCCCAACCGCAGCGCGCACCTGGCGCTGCTGCTGTACGCCGACGGTGAGCGTCGGTACATCCTGGCACCGAAAGGCCTGAAGGTGGGTGATCCCGTGATGTCCGGGGCGGAAGCGCCGATCAAGCCGGGTAACTGCCTGCCCTTGCGCAGTATCCCGCTGGGTACGCTGGTGCACTGCGTCGAGATGAAGCCGGGCAAGGGCGGCCAGATGGCGCGCAGCGCCGGTGCGAGCGCGCAGCTGGTTGCCCGCGAGGGCCAGTACGCCACGCTGCGGCTTCGCTCCGGTGAAATGCGCAAGATCCGGGCCGGGTGCCGGGCCACGGTGGGTGAGGTCGGCAACGACGGCCATAACCTGGAGAAGCTGGGCAAGGCGGGTGCGGCCCGCTGGCGCGGCAAGCGCCCCACGGTTCGCGGTGTGGCCATGAACCCTGTGGATCATCCGCACGGCGGCGGCGAAGGACGTACGTCCGGCGGCCGTCATCCGGTAACGCCTTGGGGCGTTCCCACCAAGGGTTACAAGACCCGCAAGAACAAGCGCACGGACGGCATGATCGTTCGCCGCCGCAAGCGCAAGTAGGACAGGGGGTAACGACAGTGCCACGTTCCATCAAAAAAGGGCCGTTCATCGACCCCAGCCTCGCCAAGAAGGTGAGCGAGGCTGCCGCCAAGAATGACCGCCGGCCGATCAAGACCTGGTCCCGGCGCTCTATGGTGACCCCCGACATGGTGGGTCTGACGATTGCCGTTCACAACGGCCGCCAGCATGTGCCCGTGCTCGTCTCGGAGAACATGGTCGGCCACAAGCTGGGCGAGTTCGCGCTGACCCGGACCTTCAAGGGACATTCCGGCGATCGGAAGGCCAGGTAGGGAGAAGATCGATGCAGGTTGCAGCAAAGCTCCGTTACGCGCGGCTCTCCCCGCAGAAGGGCCGGCTGATTGCGGACATCGTCCGGGGTAAGCCGGTGGGCGAGGCCCTCCAGGTGTTGAGCTTCATGCCCAAGAAGGGCGCCCACATCGTGCGCAAGGTTCTGGAGTCGGCTATTGCCAACGCAGAGCACAACCACGGTGCGGATATCGATGAGTTGAAAGTCAAGGTGGTGATGGTCGACGAGGCACCCAGCTTCAAGCGCTGGCAGGCCCGGGCCAAGGGGCGTGGCAACCGCATTATCAAGCGGAACAGCCACATCACCATTCACGTAGCAGACGATTAAGGCGAGAGAGAGGCTGGTATGGGTCAGAAAGTACACCCCATCGGTATCCGTCTGGGTATCAGCAAGGACTGGTCGTCCCGCTGGTACGCGGACACGCGGGATTTCGCCGATCACGTCAAGACGGATCACGACGTCCGGGAGTTTCTCAGCAAGAAGCTTGCCCAGGCCTCGGTGAGCCGGATACATATCGAACGGCCGGCCCGCAAGGCCCAGATCACGATCCACACGGCGCGGCCGGGCATCGTGATCGGCAAGAAGGGCGAGGATATCGAGCGCCTGCGGATCCAGGTGGCCCGGATGCTCGACATGCCGTTGCCGGACGTGCGGATCAACATTGCGGAGATCCGCAAGCCCGAGCTGGACGCGCAGCTGGTGGCCGAGGGTATCGCCCAGCAGCTGGAGCGCCGCGTGATGTTCCGGCGGGCCATGAAGCGTGCCGTAACCAACACGATGCGGCTCGGCGCCCAGGGCGTGAAGATCAAGGTCGGCGGCCGTCTGAACGGCGCTGAAATCGCCCGTTCCGAGTGGTATCGCGAGGGCCGAGTGCCCCTGCATACCTTGCGGGCCGACATCGACTACGGCTTCGCCGAGGCGCGGACCACCTATGGCGTCATCGGCGTCAAGGTCTGGATTTTCAAGGGCGAGGTGCTGGAGCGCGTGGGCGGTGCCGCTCCGGCCGGCACCGAGGCCGCGGCGGCCAACTAGGAGATTCCGAGATGCTGCAGCCGAAGCGTACGAAATACAGAAAGCAGATGAAGGGCAAGAACCGTGGCCTCGCCTTGCGCGGCGGCACGGTGGCCTTCGGTGAATACGGTCTGAAAGCGACCGGCCGCGGCCGGATAACCGCGCGCCAGATCGAAGCTGCGCGGCGGGCGATGACCCGGCACGTCAAGCGCGGCGGCAAGATCTGGATCCGGATCTTCCCGGACAAGCCAATCACCCAGAAGCCGCTCGAGGTGCGCCAGGGTAAGGGTAAGGGAAGCGTCGAGTACTGGGTGGCCCAGATCCAGCCGGGCCGTGTGCTCTACGAAATGGAAGGCGTTCCCGAGGAAGTGGCGCGCGAGGCGTTTCGCCTGGCTGCCGCCAAGCTCCCGATCGCCACGACGTTTGTCAGCCGGCAGGTGATGTGATGAAGGCCAGTGATTTGAGAGCCCGGAGCGAGTCCGAGCTGCGTGAGGAGTTGCTGAAGCTCCGCCGGGAGCAATTCAATCTCCGGATGCAGCGAGGTACGGGGCAGATGGCGCGTCCGGACCAGTTCGGGCGGGTGAGAAAGGACATCGCGCGGATCAAGACCGTGCTCAACGAGGCTCGGGCGAAGACCGGGTCGGGTGAATCGTGATGAGTGAGAACATCGACAACAGCGTGACGCCGAAGCGGACCGTCACGGGCCGCGTGGTCAGTGCGGGCATGGACAAGAGTGCGTCCGTTGCCGTGGAGCGCCTGGTCAAGCATCCCATTTACGGCAAGTACATACGCCGCACGTCCAAGTTCCTGATTCACGACGAGAACAACGAGTGCCACGTGGGCGACACGGTGAATATCGCCGAGTGCCGGCCGATTTCGCGGCGTAAGGCCTGGCGTCTGGTGGAAATTGTCGAGCGTGCCGCGGGCCGCTGACGCAGGATAGGGCGGCTGAATCCGCCTGTTTGTAGGTTGAGAGTGAGAGACCAGTCATGATCCAGATGCAGACCATTCTGACCGCTGCGGACAATTCCGGTGCGCGTCGGCTCCAGTGCATCAAGGTCCTCGGTGGGTCCAAGCGCCGCTATGCAGCGGTGGGCGACATCATCAAGGTCAGCGTCAAGGACGCGATCCCGCGGGGCAAGGTCAAGAAGGGCGAGGTGTACAACGCCGTCGTCGTCCGCACCCGCAAGGGTGTGCGCCGCCCGGACGGGTCGCTGATTCGCTTTGACGGCACTGCCGCCGTGCTGCTGAACCAGCGCCTGGAGCCGATCGGGACGCGAATTTTCGGCCCCGTGACCCGGGAGCTCCGCACCGGCAACTTCATGAAAATTATTTCCCTCGCGCCTGAGGTCCTCTAAGGGCGCTCCGGGAGGCTGGCAGTATGAACAGGATCAAGAAAGGCGATGACGTCATTGTCATCACGGGCAAGGACAAGGGTCGCCGCGGGACCGTGCTGAACGTTCTGGAGAACGATCGGGTCCTCGTGGAGAACATCAACGTGGTGAAAAAGCACCAGAAGGCGAATCCCAACGCAGGGGTCCAGGGCGGCATCATCGAAAAAGAGATGCCGGTGCACGCTTCGAACGTGATGCTCTACAACCCGTCCGCCAAGAAGGGCGACCGTGTGGGTATCAAGACCCTGGAGGACGGTCGCAAGGTTCGTTATTTCAAGTCCGACAACGAAGTCGTCGACGTCTAGCGGGTTAAGGCAAATGTCCAGACTGCAGGAATACTACCGCGACACCGTGGTTGGGGAGCTCAAGGAAAAACTGGGGCTCGACAACGTCATGGCTGTGCCGCGGATCGAAAAAATCACCATCAACATGGGTGTGGGCGAGGCTGTCGGCGACCGCAAGGTCATGGACCATGCGCTGTCCGATCTGGAGAAGATCTCCGGCCAGAAGCCGCTGGTCTGTAACGCCCGCAAGTCGGTTGCGAGTTTCAAGATTCGCGACGGCTACCCGGTGGGCTGCAAGGTCACCCTCCGGCGCGAGCGCATGTATGAGTTTCTCGACCGCCTGGTGAACATCGCCATTCCCCGTGTTCGCGATTTCCGCGGCCTGTCGCCGAAGTCCTTCGATGGTCGCGGCAACTACAGCATGGGCGTGCGCGAGCAGATCATCTTCCCCGAGGTCGATTACGACCAGGTTGATGCAATCCGCGGCATGGACATCACGATTACGACCAGCGCGAAGAATGACGAGGAAGGCCGGGCACTGCTTGCAGCGTTCAACTTCCCGTTCAAGAAGTAGTAAGGAGCCCGGTAGATGGCCAAGAAGTCGATGATTCAGCGCGAGATCAAGCGGTCCAAGACGGTCGCCAGGTACGCGGCCAAGCGGTCCGAGCTGAAGGAAATTATCCGCAGCCCGAAGTTCAGCGACGACGAGAAGCAGGTTGCGCTGGACAAGCTGCACAAGATGCCGCGTGATGCCAGCCCGGTGCGTATGCGCAACCGCTGCGCGATCACCGGTCGGCCGCACGGCTACTACCGGAAGTTCGGTCTGGGCCGCAACAAGCTGCGCGAGTCCGCGATGAAGGGCGAAATTCCGGGCCTCTCCAAGGCGAGCTGGTAAGGCTCGATACCACACGATTTAGGAATAACTGGCAATGAGCATGACCGACCCCATCGCGGATCTCCTGACCCGCATCCGCAACGGCCAGAAAGCCGGCAAGGCCCACGTGGGCGTGCCAGCCTCGCGTATGAAAAAGGCGATACTGGCGGTGCTCAAGGACGAGGGCTTCATCGCGGACTTCCGCAGCGAGACCGTCGAAGGCAAGGACACGCTGCTTGTCGAGCTCAAGTACTTCGACGGCAAGCCCGTGATCGAGACCCTCCAGCGGGTCAGCAAGCCCGGTCGCCGGATCTTCCGCGGCAAGGACGAGCTGCCCAAGGTGATCGGTGGTCTTGGCGTGGCGATCGTGTCCACGTCCGGCGGTGTCATGAGCGATCGCGAGGCCCGGGCCAAGGGCCAGGGCGGAGAGGTGCTCTGCGTCGTGTCCTGAGACACGCGCCCGCCACGCCGGATAGTTGTCAGCATAGTTAACCAGTTTCAGCAGTGCCCCCAGGGGCACCTTTGACGAGAGAGAACGATGTCCAGAGTCGCCAAGATGCCCGTCCAGCTGCCCAAGGGGGTTGAGCTGAAGGAGCAGGACCGCCGGGTTACCGTGAAGGGGCCCAAGGGCGAGTTGTCCATGGATCTCCGGCCGGGGATCGATCTGACCGTCGACGGGGGCGAGGCCACCGTGAGCCTCACCGAGGGCGGCAAGTCCACGATGGCGATGGCCGGCACGACCCGCGCCCTGCTGTCGAACATGGTCTCCGGTGTGTCCAGCGGCTTCGAGAAGAAGCTTGAGCTGGTCGGTGTCGGCTACCGCGCACAGGCGCAGGGGCGCATGCTCAACCTGACCCTGGGCTTTTCTCACCCGGTGGCGTACCAGGTTCCCGAGGGCGTGGACGTCGAGACGCCCAGTCAGACGGAAGTGCTGATCAAGGGCGTGGACAAGCAGAAGGTTGGACAGGTGGCCGCGGAGATTCGCGCGTACCGTCCGCCGGAGCCCTACAAGGGCAAAGGCGTGCGTTACTCGGACGAACGCGTGGTCATGAAAGAAGCCAAGAAGAAGTAGGTAATTTCAGTCATGGACAAGAAGACGAGCAGAGCGCGGCGCGCCCGCCGCGGCCGGGGAAAGATTCGGGAGCTTGGCGAGAACCGCTTGTCGGTGCATCGCACGCCCCGGCATATCTACGCCCAGGTGATTGCGCCGGACGGCGGAACCGTGCTGGCTTCGGCCTCCACCCTCGAGGCCGATATTCGCAAGGGCATCGAGGGAACCGGCAACGTCAGCGCGGCCGTGGCCGTGGGCAAGGCGATTGCCGAAAAGGCGAAGGCCGCGGGCATCAGCCGCGTGGCGTTCGATCGATCCGGTTTCAAGTATCACGGCCGCGTCAAGGCGCTGGCTGACGCCGCCCGCGAGAACGGGCTGGAATTCTGAAGACGACGGCCCCAGGGGTTTTTCGGATATGGCAGCATTTGATAACAAGAGCGGAGGCGACGATCTCATTGAGAAACTCGTCACCGTCAACCGCGTCGCCAAGGTAGTCAAGGGCGGCCGGCAGTTCGGTTTCACCGCGCTCACGGTCGTGGGTGACGGGACCGGCCGGGTCGGGTTCGGCTACGGCAAGGCCCGGGAAGTTCCCGTGGCGATCCAAAAGGCGATGCAGTCGGCTCGCAAGAATATGCAGCGCGTGCACTTGAAGGGCGACACGCTGCAGTACGCCACCACCGGCGAGCATGGTGCGACTCGCGTCTACATGCAGCCGGCCTCCGATGGTACCGGCGTCATTGCGGGCGGCGCCATGCGTGCCGTGTTCGAGTGCGCGGGGGTCCGAAACGTGCTGGCCAAAAGTTATGGCTCGCGCAATCCCATCAACATCGTTCGTGCCACGGTTACCGCGTTGACCTCCATCAACAGCCCCGAGTTCATCGCGGCGAAGCGCGGCAAGAGTGTCGAAGAGATCGTGGGTTAGAGCAATGGCAGCCAAAAAGAACACGGCCCCCTCACAGGTGCGACTGACGCTGATCAAGAGCATCAACGGGCGGCTCAAGAGCCACAAGGCCTGCGTTTCCGGGCTCGGTCTTCGGCGGATCAACCACAGTGTGGTGGTCGCCGACACTCCCGAGAATCGCGGAATGATCAACAAGGTCTCGTACCTTCTCCGAGTGGAGGACGCCTGAAATGCGCCTCAATACCATCAAGCCGGGCAGCCGTAAGTCGCCCAAGCGGGTAGGCCGGGGCCACGCCGCGGGTCAGGGCAAGACCAGCGGCCGCGGGATCAAGGGGCAGAAGTCCCGGTCCGGCGGCTTCCACAAGGTGGGCTTCGAGGGCGGCCAGATGCCGCTGCAGCGACGCGTGCCCAAGGTGGGCTTCTCGTCCCGCAAGGGCCGGTATACAGAAGAGCTGCGGCTCCACGAACTTGCGTCGGTCGAGGCGGACGTAGTGGATCTGCTCGCCCTGAAAAAGGCCGGGCTCGTGGGTCAGCAGGCCGAGCGCGTCAAGGTCATCGCTTCCGGTGAGCTGTCCCGAGCGGTCAAGGTCAAAGGTCTGGCAGTGACCCCGGGGGCCCGCAAGGCCATCGAGGCGGCCGGCGGAACCATCGAGGACTAGCCGAGGGCTCACTCATCGTGGCGAAGGCACCGACACAAGCGAATCCCGCGGCCGCACTGGCCGAAGCGAGCCGGCTGGGCGAACTCCGGCAGCGGCTCTTCTTTCTGCTGGGCGCGCTGATCGTCTATCGGATCGGAACGTTTATTCCAGTGCCGGGAATCGACCCCCAGGCTCTTGCGAACTTCTTTGAGCAGCAGCAGGGGACGATTCTTAGCGTCTTCAACATGTTCTCGGGCGGCGCCCTGGAGCGCCTGTCGATATTCGCGCTCGGGATCATGCCGTACATCTCGGCCTCGATCATCATGCAGATGATGGCTGTGGTGGTCCCCAGTCTCCAGCAGCTCCGCAAGGAGGGAGAGTCCGGGCGCCGGAAGATTACCCAGTACACCCGGTATGGAACGGTGGGTCTGGCCTCATTCCAGTCGGTGGGCGCGGCGATTGCTTTCCAGAATCAGGGCGTAGTGATCAACCCGGGCCCCCAGTTCGTCATGATCGCCTCGATCACGCTCGTGACGGGCACCATGTTCCTGATGTGGCTGGGTGAGCAGGTGACCGAGCGCGGTATCGGCAACGGTATCTCCATGATCATCCTGTCGAGCATCATTGCCGGGCTGCCTTCCGCAATCGGCGGCACTCTGGAGCTGGTCAGGACGGGGGAGATGCCCGCGGCGCTGGCGCTGATCCTGTTCATCCTGGTTCTGGCTGTGACCGCGTTCGTCGTGTTCGTGGAGCGGGCGCAGCGGCGGATTCCCGTCAATTACGCCAAGCGGCAGATGGGCCGCAAGCTGTATCAGGGCACCACCACGCATCTCCCGTTCAAGCTCAATATGTCAGGCGTGATTCCGCCGATTTTCGCCTCGAGCCTGATCCTCTTCCCTGCCACGATTGCCCAGTGGTTCGGCACGAGCGAGAGGTTCAGCTGGCTTCAGGCCATCGCCAGCAAGCTGTCCCCGGGCCAGCCCATTTACGTCCTGCTGTACGCCGGCCTGATCATTTTCTTCTGCTTCTTCTACACCGCTTTGGTGTTCAATTCGCGGGAGACGGCGGACAACCTCAAGCGCTCTGGCGCGTTTATCCCGGGTATTCGTCCCGGGCAGCAGACCGGCGAGTACATCGACTCGGTGCTGACCAAGCTGACGTTCTGGGGCGCGATCTACGTGACCTCGGTCTGCCTGTTGCCCGAGTTCATGATCATGTACTGGAACGTGCCGTTTTACTTCGGCGGTACCTCGCTGCTGATCATCGTGGTTGTGTTCATGGACTTCATGGCGCAGCTGCAGGCGCACCTGATGAGTCACCAGTACGACGGCCTGATGAAGAAGGCCAATTTGAAAGGCTACGGCCGGGCCGGCCAGGTCCGCTGAACCGCTGAGCCTTCAGGAGAGAGAGAATGAAAGTGCGTGCTTCCGTTAAAAAGATGTGCAGGAACTGCAAGATCATCCGGCGCAAGGGCGTCGTTCGCGTGATCTGTTCTGACCCGCGCCACAAACAGCGGCAGGGCTAGCGCTTAGGTATTGAATGCGAGGTCGGCCTCAGATATATTGGTCGGCTTCGCGCTGCTTACAGGAGACGGCGTAAATGGCCCGTATCGCGGGAATCAACATCCCAGTGAACAAGCACACGGTGATCGCGCTCACGCATATTTTCGGCGTGGGACGGACTCGTGCCCGGTTGATCTGTGAGGCGGCGGGAATCGCCCCGGACACCAAGGTGCGGGACCTCGCTGAGCCGGAGGTCGAGCGCCTGCGCTCCGCCGTGGCGAAGTTCGAAGTCGAGGGCGATCTCCGCAGGGAGATCTCCATGAATATCAAGCGTCTGATGGATCTGGGCTGCTATCGCGGCATCCGCCACCGGCGCGGTCTCCCGATGCACGGCCAGCGGACCCGGACCAATGCGCGCACCCGCAAGGGACCGCGTCGTCCGATACGCAAGTAGCAGACAGCGCAAAACGAGTAGCCCAGACCCTCAGAGCAGGGGCTCTTACAGGTATTTCCTATGGCAAAGCCGACGACCCGGACGCGAAAGAAGATCACGAGAACGGTGGTAGACGCCATCGCTCACATCCACGCGTCCTTCAACAACACGATCGTGACGATTACCGACCGGCAGGGTAATGCGCTCTCCTGGGCGACCGCCGGGGGCTGTGGCTTCCGCGGCTCCCGCAAAAGCACGCCGTTTGCCGCTCAGGTCGCCGCCGAAAGGGCTGGTCAGGTGGCCCAGGAATACGGTGTGAAGAACATCGAGGTCCGGGTGAAGGGCCCGGGTCCGGGTCGCGAGTCCGCGGTGCGGTCCCTGAATGCCGCGGGTTTCCGCATTACGAACATCGAAGACATTACGCCGATCCCGCACAACGGCTGCCGACCGCCGAAGAAGCGGCGGGTTTGACGGAGAGTACACATGGCTAGGTATCTGGGACCCAAGTGCAAGCTCTCCCGTCGTGAGGGCACCGATCTTTTCCTGAAGAGCAGCGTTCGCCCGCTGGATTCGAAGTGCAAGGCGGATGTGCCCCCCGGCGGCGCGCCCCAGCGCCGCCCCCGGGTGTCCGACTACGGCCTGCAGCTGCGCGAAAAGCAGAAGCTGCGGCGCATGTACGGTGTGCTGGAGCGCCAGTTCCGCAACTATTACAAGAAGGCTGCCAGGCAGAAGGGCTCGACCGGTGAAAACCTGATCCAGCTCCTCGAAGGTCGCCTGGACAATACGGTCTACCGGATGGGATTCGCTGCGACCCGCGCCGAGGCCCGCCAGCTCGTCAGCCACAAGGGTGTGACCGTCAACGGCACCGTGGTCAATATCCCGTCCTGCCAGCTGAATGCCGGTGACGTCGTTGCCATTCGCGAGAAAGCGCGCAAGCAGCTGCGGATTCAGAACGCTCTGGAGATCGCCGGTCAGGTCGGACTGCCTGCCTGGGTGGATGTCGATACGAAGAACATGACCGGAACGCTGAAGCAGCTTCCCGATCGTGACGAAATTCTTCCCGACATCAACGAAAACCTGGTCGTCGAGCTCTACTCCAAGTAATCGAGAGGCTTAAGATCCATGCAGTCATCTGTAAGCGAGTTCCTCAAGCCGCGCGTGGTCCGGGTTCAGTCCCAGACCGCGACTTCGGCCCGGATCATCATCGAGCCCTTCGAGCGTGGTTTTGGCCACACGCTGGGTAACGCGCTGCGGCGTGTCCTGCTGTCTTCCATGCCGGGTTCGGCCATCGTCGAGGCGGAAATCGACGGCGTGCTCCATGAGTACACGAGTATCGAGGGCGTTCAGGAAGACGTGGTGGACATCCTGCTCAACCTCAAGCAGGTGGCGCTGAAGATGCATTCGCGCGATCACGCCGAGCTGACGATCTCCAAAAAGGGGCCTGGACAGGTCACGGCCGGGGATATCGTTACCGATCATGACATCGAGGTGGTCAATCCCGATCTCCTGATCGCGACGCTGACCAAGGCGGGCAGCCTGAATATCCGCCTGAAGGTCGAGCGCGGCCGCGGATATCGTCCCGCGGTCCAGCGGGCCACCTTCGAGGAGCAGCGCGGACCCATCGGCCGACTGCAGCTGGACGCGTCCTTCAGCCCGATCAACCGGGTTGCCTACACGGTGGAATCCGCCCGCGTCGAGCAGCGTACCGACCTCGACAAGCTGATCATCGACCTGGAGACCAACGGCACCATCGATCCGGAAGAAGCCATTCGCCGCGCGGGTGCCATCCTGAAGGACCAGCTCGCCGTGTTCGTGGACCTGCAGGGTCAGGAGGAGGGTCCGGGCATTGGCAAGGAGCCGCCGATCGATCCGATTCTGCTGAAGCCGGTCGACGAGCTAGAGCTGACAGTCCGCTCGGCCAACTGCCTGAAAGCGGAAAGCATCAACTACATCGGTGATCTGGTGCAGCGGACCGAAGTCGAGCTGCTGCGGACGCCGAATCTGGGTAAGAAGTCCCTTACGGAGATCAAGCAGGTTCTTGAGACCCACGGACTGACTCTTGGAATGCGTCTGGAGAACTGGCCGCCAGCCAGCCTCCGGCAGGACGATGAGCGTGTTGCCTGACCGGCTCCGCTCACGGGAACTGAAATACCATGCGACATCGTAAGTCCGGGCGGCCGCTGGGCCGCAACAGCTCACACCGACGGGCCATGTTTCGCAACATGTCCTCGTCGCTCATTCGTCACGAGACGATCCGCACCACGGTGCCCAAGGCCAAGGAACTGCGGCGGGTTGTAGAGCCTCTGATCACCCTGGCCAAGGTGGACGGCGTGGCTCAGCGGCGGCGCGCCTTCGACCGGCTCCGGGACAAGGAAGTGGTGGGCAAGCTCTTCAACGAGCTCGGTCCCCGCTACCAGGATCGCCCCGGCGGCTATGTGCGGATTCTCAAGACCGGCTTCCGGGCCGGCGATGCCGCGCCGATGGCGATCGTTCAGCTGGTAGACCAGCCGGAAGCGGAAGCCGCGGAATAGCGCGAACTTCGACACGATGCGCGCGGGGCCGGGTCGCAGGACACCGGCCCCGTTTCGTTTGTGCATGCGCATGCTTCGACCTTCCGTCGTCAGGCGGCATAATCAGCGCCTGCAGCGGGAGAGGGCTACATGGGCGTTGATCTCGAAAACTGCCTTGTCATAGGGATCTCGTCGCGGGCGCTGTTCGATCTGAAGCAAGAGGACAGGATTTTCCGGACGGAAGGCCTGGAGGCCTACCGGGCATATCAGACCGCGCGCGAAAGCGACATTCTTCCGCCCGGTACCGGATTTCCCCTGGTGCGGGCGATGCTGGGCTTGAACCAGGCCGGCTCCGAGCGCCAGGTGGAAGTGGTCGTCATGTCCCGCAATGCCGGCGAGACCAGCCTCAGGATCTTCCACTCCATCCGCCACTACGGCCTGGACATTTCCCGCGCCGCACTGACCGGCGGCGCGCCCCTGGCGCCGTACCTGGACGCGTTCAAGGTCGATCTGTTTCTTTCCGGTTACGAGGACGACGTTCGCCGGGCCCTGGACAGCCAGGTCGCCGCCGCGCTTCTCTACGATCGACCGACTGATCCCCTGGAAGAACTCGGCCAGATACGCATCGCTTTTGACGGCGATGCCATTTTGTTTTCCGACGAGTCGGAACGTATTTTCCAGGAGCAGGGCCTCGACGCGTTCATTGCCCATGAAGCCCTGCACGCCCACGAGCCGCTGGGCGAAGGGCCGTTTGCCCGCTTTCTGCACAAGCTGGCTGCCATCCAGCGGCAGGCGGCCCAGACTGAGGCGCCGATCCGAACGGCATTGGTCACGGCCAGAGGCGGGCCGGCCCACGAGCGGGTTATCCGTACGCTGATCCACTGGGGTGTCAATATCGACGAGACCTTTTTCATGGGCGGCGTTCCCAAGACCGAGATCCTCAAGGCGTTCAAGCCCCACGTGTTCTTCGACGACCAGCAAGCCCATTGCGACCGGGCCGCCGACAGCGTTCCGACGGGGCGGGTCCCGGAGCGCGTTCGAGAACCGGATGCCTGAGCGCGTTTTCCCGGGAACTGCCGCTGCCGCCAGGCGGCACACGCGCCTTGGGCTCCTGCTGGTCATGGCGCTTGCGGCCGGCTGCGGCGACCTGAACAGTTTTCGTTTTGTCCACAAGAATCGCGGCGCGCCCGCCACCTGGCACGCTGAACCGGCCTCGGTGCGGCTCGAGCCGGACACCGGTCATGGCCTGGTGCTTCCGGTAACAGTGAACGGCGAGACAGATTTCCGATTTCGGCTGGACAACCTTGCGCCGGTGATCGTGATGAGCAAGGACGCCGAGCGCCCGCTCGTCGGGGCGCGACCGGCGGGACGCGTCCGACTGGCGTCGAACACGGGTCCGGACTGGACCGGCCGGGCCGCGGAGAACATCGAGCTGACCCTGGGTGACCTGGTGCTGAGCGAGCATGCGGTTCTCCTTGCCGACCAGTCCCTGGACGGTGTGGACGGACTGCTGGGTCACGATCTGCTGCGGCGCGCCGTCATCGAGGTGGATGCGCCCCGCGAGATTCTGCGCCTGCACCGGCCGCGATCCTATCGGCCGCCGAGAAACGCCGCCGCCGTACCCATGGTGATCGCCGACCGGCTCATGTACGTGGACCTCAGCGTGGAATCGGCGCAAGGTCAGCGGGCCTATCTCCGTCTCGAACTGGCTCTTGGCGAAACCGGCGGCCTTATCCTGGCTCCCGGCGTGCTTCGCGCGCTCGGAGGCAGCAGCGGGTCCATGGTGATGAACCTCGGCGGCCTTCGTATCGACGGGCTCGAGGCCGAGTCGGAAGGCCGGTCCGGAAGTCTGGCTGACGGGCGACTGGGTCTGGGCGCGCTGGAGGGACGCAAGTTTGCCGTCGACGTGCCGGGCGCCTTTCTCTGGATTTACGCGCCCGACAGGCCCGCTACCACACCCGTGGAATAATCAGCAGTCCGATGACCCCGACAATCCCGGTCAGCGGAAGTCCGAAACGCAGGTAATCCGTGAACCGGTAGCCTCCCGGACCGTACACCATCAGGTTGGTCTGATAGCCCACCGGCGTGGCAAAACTCGCCGAGGCGGCCAGCGCGATGGCGACGGCGGTGGCTTCGGCGGAAAGGCCGACTTCGGTCGCCGCGGAGAGCCCGACGGGGAACATGAGTACGGCCGCTGCATTGTTGGTGACGACGGCGGTCAGTACCGCGGTGGCCACATACACCGCCGACAGCACGGCCATGGGATGATCCCCGGCAACCGCCATCGCGGCCTGCCCCACAAGAGTCCCCGCGCCGGAGAGCTGCATGGCCTGACCGAGTCCGAAGGCGGCGGCAATGACGATCAGAACCTGCAGGTCGATGCTGGCCCTTGCGGCGGATGCGGACAGGCACCGGGTAGCAATCATCGCGCCGGCGCCAAGCAGGGCCGCGATCACCAGCGGCAACAGGCCCGAGGATGCGCTCAGCACGACGCCTGCGAGGATGGCCCAGGCGACCGGTGCCCTGTCGGAGCGCACCGGCGTGGCGTCGTGAATCGGGCGCACCAGCAGGAAGTCCCGCGAATGACGGAATCGCTCGCTGAAATGGGTTCCGGATTCCAGCAGCAAGGTGTCGCCGGGCACCAGCCGGATGTCCCCGATCTTCCCGCTGACGCGGTGCCCGTCCCGGGCCACGGCGATCACGACGGCGCCATAGCGGGTTCGAAAACGGCTTTCACGAACGGTTTTGCGGGCGACCGGGGAACTCGCCGCCAGCACGGTTTCGTAGAATCGTCGTTCGTCTTTCGGCGCATCCAGTTTGAAGGTCTGGCCCGCCGCCGGCGTCAGGCCACGGATGCGCTGCAGATCGATCACGGATTCAGTGATGCCGGCGAACACCAGCCGGTCACCGGCTTCGAGACGTTCCTCCGGGGACACCGCGGCAAGGATATGTCCGCGTCGTTCGATTTCGACCAGGTAGAGCCCCGGCAGATTGCGCAGTCCGGCCTCCGAGATCCGGCGGCCCGCCAGGCCGCCGCCCTCGTCCACACTCATTTCCACCGTGTATTCGCGGGGGTCGGTGAGCTGCTCCACGGCGGGGATTCGGTCCGGCAGAAGCCTCGGGCCGGCGACCAGGATGTAGATCATGCCCGCGAGCGCACAGGGCAGTCCGACGGCCGCCAGCTCGAAGAAACCGAGGCCACTGCTGGAGGTTTCCGCGATCAGCAGACCGTTGACAACGAGATTCGTGCTGGTTCCCACGATGGTGCAAAGCCCGCCGAGAATGGCGGCGAAGGACAGCGGCATGAGCAGCGCCGACGGCGACAAGCCCACCTTCCGGGCCCAGTCCCTGACGGCCGGAATGAAAGCGGCTACCACGGGCGTGTTGTTCACGAATGCGCTCATCACGAGGACCGGCAGCATCATGCGAAACTTTGCCACGCGCAGACTGCCGGTCTGCTTGAAGAAGCGGTCCACGACGGCGGAGAGCGCGCCGGTTTCGCGAAGACCGGCAGAGATCACGTAGAACGCCGCGATCGCCAGCATGCCTTCATTGGAGAACCCCGAAAGACCCTCCGACGGCGTGACCACACCCAGGGCAAGGAGTACCGACAATGCACCCAACAGGAGAATGTCCGGGCCAACCCGGGTAAACACGAGCCCCGCGGTGACCGCGGCGACCATGCCGAGGGTGATAAGCGTGTCGAAGATCATGGCCGCAGGATTATACGGTTAACACCGATGAACCAATCAGGCATCATCGTCATCCGTCCCGGCCGCCCCGCCCGGGGGGCCTGCCCGAGAAGGAACGCGTATCCCATGTCACGATCCGGCTTCTGCCTTGTTCTGATTCTGATGACGGTGAGTCCCATGTCGATCAGCTCCGACCGGCTTTCCGACAAGCCCTTCACGACCCGATCCGAGGTTCACGCCGTCAACGGCATGGCCGCTACCAGCCAGCCCCTGGCCACCCAGATTGCCCTGGACATTCTCAGACAGGGTGGCAGCGCCGTCGATGCGGCGATTGCGGCAAATGCCGCATTGGGGCTGATGGAGCCCACCGGCTGCGGGATCGGT
The DNA here is from genome assembly GCA_029287575.1 of Gammaproteobacteria bacterium. GTDB lineage: Bacteria > Pseudomonadota > Gammaproteobacteria > Steroidobacterales > XN24 > JARFQW01. Next base: position 17,949 of record JARFQW010000150.1, read on the forward strand.
GGAGACCTTTACGCCATCGTCTGGGACAGCGAGAAAGGCGAGCTGACCGGGCTCAATGCGAGCGGCCGTTCGCCGAAATCCCTCACCCTCGACGAACTCCGCGAGCGGGGACTCGAGAAAATTCCGGCCTTCGGGCCGCTGCCGGTAAGCGTACCCGGTGCCGTAGACGGCTGGTTCGAACTGCATGAGCGGTATGGCCGTCTGCCCATGGCTGACGTTCTTGCCCCGGCGGTCCGCTATGCGCGAGAGGGCTTCCCGCTCTCCGAGGTCATCGCCTATTACTGGGCCCGCAACGCGGAACGGCTGAAGGAGTTTCCGGGCTTTGCGGAAGTGTTCCTTCCCGGCGGGCGGGCGCCGGCGAAGGGCGAGATTTTCCGCAATCCCCGCCTCGCGGACACCTACGAGACCCTCGGTACGGAAGGGAGGGACGCCTTTTACAAAGGCGACATGGCTCGGGCCATCGCCGACTACATGGCCGAGCAGGGCGGGTTTATGACCTATGAGGACCTGGCCAGCCATCGCTCGGAGTGGGTTACGCCGGTGTCCACCAGCTACCGGGGCTACGACGTCTGGGAGTTGCCGCCGAATGGCCAGGGCATCGCCGCCCTGCAGATGCTCAATATCCTGGAGCCCTACGACCTTCGGGCCTTGGGCCATGACAGCCCCGAGTATCTTCATCTGCTGGTTGAGGCGAAAAAGCTCGCGTTCGAGGATCGGGCGCGCTTCTACGCAGACATGGATTTCGCCGACGTTCCCGTCGAGCGGTTGATATCCAAGGCGTACGCCGATGAGCGGCGGGCGCTGATCGACCCGAAACGGGCCGCGAAGGCCTACCCGGCCGGCGATTCGGCTCTGGAGAGCGGAGACACGATCTACCTGACGGTTGCCGACGCCGACGGCAACATGATTTCGCTGATTCAGTCCAACTACCGGGGCATGGGCTCGGGGATGACGCCGGGGAACCTCGGGTTCGTCCTGCAGGATCGGGGCGAGCTGTTCAGCCTCGAGCCGGGTCACGCGAACGTCTACGAACCGGGGAAACGGCCGTTTCATACGATCATTCCGGCCTTCGTGACCCGCGACGGCAAGCCGGTCATGAGCTTTGGCGTCATGGGTGGCGCCATGCAGCCCCAGGGCCATGTCCAGATCCTCGTGAACATGATCGATTTCGGTATGAATCTGCAGGAGGCGGGAGACGCGCCGCGCCTGCGGCACACCGGGTCTAGTCAGCCGACGGGCGAGCAAATGACGGACGGCGGCGTGGTGGCCCTCGAAAACGGGTTCTCCCCCGAGACTGTCCGCGGTCTGCTCCAGCTCGGACACGAGGTGCGAACCGACCTCGGAGGCTATGGCGGCTATCAGGCGATTTACCGTGACCACGAGAACGGTGTCTACATCGGCGCATCGGAGTCACGCAAGGACGGTCACGCGGCCGGCTACTGACCGCCGCGCATGCCCGGGTCGGACGCGCTGTCCGGCTTGAGGATTGCCGCCAGCACGACCCCGGCCACCAGCCACGCCACGGTGTTGTAGGTCAGGTTGAGCAACTGCCAGCTTCGGTCGCTGTACCACCAGATGGTGTCCCCGTAGTCGATGAAGAGGGCCGCAGCGAAACCGGCCGCCGCGATGAAGAGGACGCGGGAGCGATACGCCGGCAGGGCCGGGCCGGCACGCAGCAGCAGCCAGCCGAGGATCAGGCAGACCAGCCATCCGTGCACGAAGCCCCAGACGAAGATGCCCGGGTCCATCGCGGGCCTGCCGTCCATCTGGATGTGAACCATCGCCACCGGGCCCGCCCGGTGCAGGGCGTCCACCGCCGCCGGGTCCCCGGCAGGCGAAGGAACGAAGTAAACCCCGGACTTGGGAAACGTTTCCCGCAAGGCCGCCTGGGCTGCCTGATCGTCGTCGGCGGACTGCATGACCGCGGCCGACATGGGGCTCAGCCCCCAGAATACGAAGCCCCAGACAAACACCGCGAGAGCGGCCAGGAAACTGGCCAGAAGTAGCCTTTTCATGATGACTGTCCCCATGCCCCCTGGGGGAAGTCTAGTCGAGCCGCTGGCGCTGGCGCCCCGCCGGCGGTTGGTGCCTGCGCCTATCGCCCGGCCCGGGCCCGCTTGCCCTTGCCCGCGCCGGGGTTGCCTCGGCCGGCAAGCGCCGGACCCAGATAATCTCCCGTGTATGAACCGGCAACACGGCTGACGGTTTCCGGCGTGCCTTCGGCCACCAGGGTGCCGCCGCCGCTGCCGCCCTCGGGTCCCAGATCGATGACCCAGTCTGCTGTCTTGATCACGTCGAGATTGTGCTCGATCACGACCACCGTGTTGCCGTGATCCCTCAGGCGATGCAGCACCGTCAGGAGCTGGGCGATGTCATGAAAGTGCAGGCCGGTGGTCGGCTCGTCGAGGATATACAGGGTCTTGCCCGTGTCCCGCTTGGACAGTTCCTTGGCCAGCTTGACCCGCTGGGCCTCACCGCCCGACAGGGTGGTCGCGTTCTGTCCGAGCTTCACGTAGGACAGGCCAACGTCCATCAGGGTCTGGAGCTTGCGCTTCAAGACCGGGATGTTCGTGAAGAACGCGAGGGCATCCTCGATTGTCATCTCCAGGACTTCGTGGATGTTGCGGCCCTTGTAGCGAATCTCCAGCGTTTCCCGGTTGTATCGTTTGCCGCGGCAGACGTCGCAGGGCACATAAACGTCGGGCAGAAAGTGCATTTCCACTTTCAGCACGCCGTCTCCCTGGCAGGCTTCACAGCGACCGCCCTTGACATTGAAGCTGAATCGCCCGGGTTTGTAGCCCCTCGTGCGCGCTTCCGACGTGTTGGCGAACAGATCCCGGATGGGTGTGAACAGGCCGCTGTACGTGGCCGGGTTGGAACGGGGTGTGCGGCCGATAGGGCTCTGACTGATGTCGATGACCTTGTCGATCTGATCCAGCCCGTCGATACCCTCGTTCGGAGCCGGGCTCGTGGCGGCACCGTTGAGCTCGTGCGCGGCGGTCAGGTAGAGGGTGTCATTGATCAGCGTCGACTTTCCCGATCCGGAAACGCCGGTGATACAGGTAAACAGTCCCACCGGGATGGAAACGTCCAGGCCGCGGAGATTGTTGCCGCAGGCACCCCGGATCGTGATCTGGCGGGCGGGGTCGGGGGTATGCCGCTCGTCCGGGATCGGGATGTTCCGTCGTCCCGAGAGATATTGCCCGGTCAGTGAAGCGGCGTTTGCCTTGATGTCCGCCGGCGCGCCCTGGGCGACGATGCGTCCCCCGTGGACGCCGGCGCCCGGGCCGATGTCCAGGACAAAGTCCGCCGACTCGATCGCTTCCTCGTCGTGTTCCACGACAATGACCGTGTTGCCGATGTCCCGAAGATGCGTGAGCGTATTGAGCAGACGCCGGTTGTCCCGCTGGTGCAGGCCGATGGAGGGTTCGTCGAGGATGTACATGACTCCGACGAGTCCGGAGCCGATCTGGCTGGCCAACCGGATTCGCTGCGCCTCACCGCCCGAGAGGGTTTCGGCGCTCCGGTCCAGGGTCAGGTAGTCCAGACCCACGTCGACGAGAAAGCGGAGCCGGTCGCCGATCTCCTTGACGATCTTGCGGGCGATTTCGCCACGCCAGCCGGGGAGATCCAGCTGCTCGAAAAAATCGCGCGCGTCGCCGACGGACATCGAGGTCACCCCGGGGAGTTCCCGGTTGTCGACGAAGACGTTGCGGGCCGCCGGATTCAGGCGCGTACCGTCACAGGTCGGGCAGGCCTGGGTGCTGAGGTACTTGGCCAGTTCCTCCCGCACCGTTACCGATTCCGTCTCCCGGTAGCGGCGCTCCATGTTGGGCACGATGCCCTCGAAGCGGTGCTTTCGAGTGACCATGCCGCCGCGGCCGTCGAAGTACTTGAAGGCGATTTTCGTGGTTCCGCTGCCAAACAGAACGATCCTGCGGATGTTCTCCGGCAGGTCGGCAAAGGCCTGCTCGATATCGAAATCGTAGTGCTCGGCCAGACACTGGATGAGCTGAAAAAAGTAGGCATTACGTCGATCCCAGCCGCGGATGGCGCCACCGGCGAGACTGAGAGGCGGGTGCGCGGCCACCCGCTCGGGATCGAAGAACTGCTGCGAACCGAGGCCGTCGCAGGCGCCGCAGGCGCCGGCCGGGTTGTTGAACGAGAACATCCGCGGCTCGAGCTCCGGGATGCTGTAGCCGCAAACCGGGCAGGCGAATCGGTCGGAGAACAGGAGTTCTTCCCGGCCCGGTTCGTCCATATAGGCGATGCTGGCCACGCCTTCCGCCAGCTTCAGAGCCGTCTCGAACGACTCGGCCAGTCTCTGGCCGAGATCGGCGCGGACTTTGAAACGGTCCACGACCACGTCGATGGAGTGCTTGCGATGCAGATCCAGCGGCGGCGGATCGTCCAGCTCCCAGATCTCACCGTCGATCCGGGCCCTCACGAAACCCTGGGCGCGGAGTTCCGCGAGCATATGGGCGTGCTCGCCCTTGCGGTCCCGGACCACCGGCGCCAGCAGGAGCAGCCGCGTACCCTCCGGCAGTGCGAGCACCTGGTCCACCATCTGGCTGACCGTCTGGGCCTCGAGTTCCTCGTGATGGTCCGGGCAGCGCGGCGTGCCGGCGCGGGCGTAGAGTAGCCGCAGGTAGTCGTAGATCTCGGTCACCGTTCCAACGGTGGACCGGGGATTGTGGGAGGTGGACTTCTGCTCGATGGAAATGGCCGGCGACAGGCCCTCGATGGACTCGACGTCCGGTTTTTCCATCATCGACAGAAACTGCCGCGCGTAGGCGGACAGGGACTCCACGTACCGGCGCTGGCCCTCGGCATAGATCGTGTCGAACGCCAGCGAAGACTTGCCCGACCCGGACAAGCCGGTGATGACAATCAGCCGGTCCCGGGGCAGATCCAGGTCCAGATCCTGCAGATTGTGGGTGCGGGCACCCCGAATGCGTATCGTTTGCATGCGGTGCAGGGGGTCGTGAACGAAGCCCCTTATGATACGCGCGGCCGGCCTCCGTAGCCAAAGTGCGAAACAGTTACGCGACCCGACGGGCATTTCACGGTAAAACGCCTGAGTTTTCCCATGGGCCGCGTTACAATGTCGGGCTACATTTCAGCACCCGGCGCTTCGGAACCGTTCGTGGAACGCTCGATCCTTCACGGTAGAGCGGCCGCGGGCGGGAGTTTCGAAGGGCCAGTCATTATTCAGCGAGGCTCTAGACATGGCGCGCGGCATCAACAAGGTCATTTTGGTGGGCAATCTCGGCGCGGATCCCGAGACCCGATACATGCCCAGCGGCAGTGCCGTGACGAATATCCGGGTGGCCACGACCGAAAGCTGGCGGGACAAGCAGTCCGGCGAGCAGAAGGAGCAGACGGAATGGCACCAGGTCGTGTTTTTCGACCGTCTGGCCGAGATTGCCGCGGAGTACCTCCGCAAGGGCTCACAGGTCTACGTCGAGGGCTCGCTGCGAACCCGCAAGTGGCAGGACCAGAGCGGAAACGACCGGTACACGACCGAGATTCGCGGTCGCGAAATGCAAATGCTGGGCGGCCGCCCGGGCTCGGGGGCGCCTGCCGCCCGGCCTGCTCCCGCTCAGAGCGCGGCCCCGGCCTCCGCCGGGTCCGACGAGGACTTCAACGACGATATTCCCTTCTAGCGATTCACTTTCCCGAATCGACCCGATCGCGTGCCCGCCGCTCAACGCGGCAAGGCGCGCTACTGCACGGAGAACGCAGACCATGAACCGAGCCGACAGCACGCTTCAGCTCATCAGCCCGCACGGCGGATTGCTGAAAGATCTCTACCTGACCGCGGAAGAAGCGGCGGCAGAGAAGATTCGCGCCCAGGAAATGACCTCCTGGGATCTCACGCCGAGACAGATCTGCGACATCGAGTTGCTGCTCAACGGCGCGTTTTCGCCGCTGGAAGGCTTTCTGGGCCGTGCGGACTATGACCGCTGCGTCAAGGAAATGCGCCTCGCCGACGGCACGCTGTGGCCGATACCGATCACCCTGGACGTAAGCGAAGCGTTTGCGGCGGGGCTATCGGAGGGCGAGGAAATCGCCCTGCGGGATCAGGAAGGCGTTCTTATTGCCACGATGGCCGTTGAAGACGTCTGGACCCCGGACAAGGCCGCGGAAGCCCGCGGCGTGTTTGGCAGCGAGGACGAAGCGCACCCGGGGGTCCGCTACCTGTTCAATGTCGCCGGCCCCACCTATGTCGGCGGGCGCCTGAAGGGTGTCGAGTCGCCGATTCATTACGACTTCCGCCACCTGCGCCAGTCGCCGCGGGAGCTTCGCGAGATGTTCCAGAGCAGGGGATGGCGCAAGATTGTCGCCTTCCAGACCCGCAATCCCATGCATCGGGCCCACCAGGAGCTGACCTTCCAGGCAGCCCGCCAGGCCGAGGCCAATCTGCTGATCAACCCGGTCGTCGGCATGACCAAGCCCGGCGACGTGGATCACTACACGCGCGTGCGCTGCTATGAGCATGTGCTCAAGCGGTATCCGGAACAGACCACGGCCCTGAGCCTCCTGCCGCTGGCCATGCGCATGGCCGGGCCACGGGAAGCCGTCTGGCACGCCATCATCCGCCGCAACTATGGCTGCACCCATTTCATCGTCGGCCGCGACCACGCCGGTCCGGGCAAGGACAGCAAGGGCGAGGATTTTTACGGTCCCTACGATGCCCAGGATCTGATGAAGGCCCACGAAGACGAGCTGGCCATCGAAATGGTGCCGTTCCGGATGATGGTCTACGTCGAGGACCGGGCCCAGTACGTGCCAGTGGACGAAACGAAGGAAGACGAAAGCGTCCTGAACATCTCCGGGACCGAATTTCGCCGCCGGCTTCAGGAAGGTCTGGATATCCCTGACTGGTTTTCCTATCCGGAGGTGGTGGCCGAGCTGCGCAAGACCCATCCGCCCCGCCATCGGCAGGGTGTTGTCCTCTTTTTCACGGGCCTGTCCGGCGCCGGGAAGTCGACGATTGCCAACGCCCTGATGGTCAAGATGATGGAGATGGGCGGGCGTCGCGTGACCCTGCTGGACGGCGACCACGTCCGCAAGAACCTTTCCAGCGAGCTGGGCTTCTCCCGGGAGCACCGGGACCTGAACATTCTTCGGATCGGATACGTCGCAAGCGAAATCGCCAAGAACGGCGGCATTGCGATCTGTGCGCCGATCGCGCCGTATTCGTCGACCCGGCGGATGGTCAGGGACATGGTGGAAGCCGTCGGCGGCTTCGTGGAGGTCCACGTGGCCACGTCGCTGGAGGTCTGCGAATCACGGGATCGCAAGGGGCTCTATGCCAAGGCCCGCGCAGGCGTGATCAAGGAGTTCACCGGCATCAGCGACCCCTACGAGGTGCCTGAGAACGCGGAGATCGTCATCGACACGGGAAATATCTCGCCGGACGAGGCCGCCAACCAGCTGCTCGTGAAGCTGGAATCCCTGGGCTACATTCGTTAGGCAGGATGGAAACTGCCGCATTCCCGGTGTAACTTGAGACGTTCCTGAACCATGACCCGAACACTGTTCATCAAGACCTTCGGGTGTCAGATGAACGAGTACGACTCGTCGAAAATGGCGGACGTGCTCCGGGACTCCCACGGTCTGCTGCCGGCCTCCTCTCCGGAGGAGGCCGACGTATTGCTCCTAAATACCTGTTCGATCCGCGAGAAGGCCCAGGAAAAGGTCTTCTCGCTGCTCGGCCGCTGGCGGCAGCTCAAGGAAGCGCGCCCCGGCACGATTATCGGCGTCGGAGGGTGCGTGGCCAGCCAGGAGGGGGATGCGCTGCTCGAGCGGGCGCCCTTCGTGGACATCGTGTTCGGGCCCCAGACCCTGCATCGGCTTCCGGAACTGCTTGATTCCGTTCGCGGTCAGGGGTGCTCGGCCGTGGATATCTCCTTTCCGGAGATCGAGAAATTCGATCGGCTGCCCGAGCCCAGGGCGGAAGGGGCGACGGCCTTCGTTTCGGTGATGGAAGGCTGCAGCAAGTACTGCACCTTCTGCGTCGTTCCCTACACCCGGGGCGAGGAGGTCAGCCGGCCCTTCGAGGACGTGATCGCGGAGGTGGCAAGCCTGGCTGCCCAGGGCGTTCGCGAGATCAATCTTCTCGGCCAGAACGTCAACGCCTATCGCGGTCCCGGCGGGGACGGAGCGGTTTACGATCTGGGCATGCTGATTCGCTATGTAGCGGCCGTGGACGGCGTGGATCGCATCCGATTCACGACATCTCACCCCGTGGAATTCACCGACAGCCTGGTGGAGGCCTATGCGGACGTCCCGGAACTCGCCGGCTACCTGCATCTGCCGGTGCAGAGCGGCTCCGACCGCATACTGGCGCTGATGAAGCGGGGCCACACGAGCCTGGAGTACAAACAGAAGATCCGCCGGCTTCGCGAAGCCCGGCCGGGGATCAGCATCTCGTCGGATTTCATTGTCGGCTTTCCCGGTGAGACCGATCGGGACTTCGAGCAGACCATGAATCTCATCGCGGAGGTCGGCTTCGATCAGTCCTTCAGCTTTATTTACAGCGCGCGACCGGGAACACCCGCGGCGGGGTTGCCGGATGATGTGGACATGGCCGAAAAATCCGGCCGGCTGGCGCTGTTGCAGCAGCGCATCAACCAGCAGGCGGCGGAGATCAGCCGGTCGATGGTGGGCAGCGTCGAGTCCATTCTGGTAGAGAAGTCGTCGGTGAAGGATCCGGCGCAAATGGCGGGCCGCACTGAGAACATGCGCTGGGTCAACTTCGACGGCAGTCCGGACCTGATCGGCCAGTTCGTGGACGTCGTGATCACCGAGGCGCTGCCGAATTCCCTGCGCGGCCGGTACGCTGGATTGTCCGCGCAGGTAGAAAAGAGTGCCTGAAGAGCCTCCGGCCGGGGAGGAATCGACCCGGGACCTTGTCCTGGAGCCCGCGGACAATGCGCGGCTGGCCAACCTCTGCGGCCAGTTCGACGAGCACGTCCGGCAGATCGAGTCCCGCCTCGGGGTGGAGATTCGTGCCCGCGGCAACCGGTTCTCCGTCAAGGGCGCAAGCGCCGCGGCTGAGGCCGCGGGCCGTGTTTTGGAACTGCTCTATGAGGAAGCCGCGACCGAGACCATAGAACCGTCCCGGGTGCACGTCCTGCTGCAGGAGTCGGGCATGTTCGAGCCGCAAACCGGGCAGGGCGAAACCCAGGCCGAGGCAGTGGTGCATACCCGCCGCGGCCGGATCCGGGCCCGCGGGCCGAACCAGCGCCGCTACATCGACGCGGTGAGGCAGGGCGATCTGTGCTTTGGTATCGGACCCGCCGGAACCGGCAAGACGTGGCTTGCGGTGGCCTGCGCCGTGGAAGCGCTCGAAAGAGAGGAGGTGCGGCGCATCGTCCTGGTGCGCCCGGCCGTCGAGGCGGGTGAGCGGCTGGGGTTTCTGCCCGGGGACATGTCACAGAAGGTCGATCCCTATCTTCGACCGATGTACGACGCGCTTTACGAAATGCTCGGATTCGACCGGGTCGCCCGTCTGATCGAACGCAATGTCATTGAAGTGGCGCCGCTTGCGTTCATGCGCGGGCGTACGCTCAACGAGGCGTTCGTCATACTGGACGAGGCCCAGAACAGCACCGTCGAACAGATGAAGATGTTTCTGACCCGAATCGGTTTCGGCTCCCGGGCCGTCGTTACCGGGGACATCACTCAGACGGATCTTCCCGGTCATCGCGCGTCCGGGCTGGAACACGTCAGCCGTATCCTCGATGGGGTAGCCGGAGTTCACTTCATCTGGTTCACGGCCCGTGACGTTGTCCGACATCCCCTGGTGCAGCGGATCGTCGAAGCCTATGCCCGCGCCGACGACGCGGAGGCGGGGAGCCGGTGACGGAGGTGTCAATCGATCTGGATCTCGCCGTCGACGCCCGCGGGCTGCCCGCCGAAAGGGAGTTCCGGCAGTGGGTGGCCGCGGCCATCGGAGAGCGCCGGCCGGTGGCAGAGGTCAGTCTGCGGATTGTGGCTTCACAAGAGATGCGCGAGCTGAACCGGACCTGGCGTGGAATCGACAAGCCGACCAACGTGCTCGCGTTCCCGGCCGACGTGGCGCCGGAGGTCGGGCTGCCGCTGATCGGGGACGTCGTGCTGTGCCGTGACGTCGTGCTCGATGAGGCGGATGCCCAGCACAAGCCGGCCAGCGCGCACTGGGCGCATCTGACCGTTCACGGCACACTCCACCTGTTGGGTTACGATCACGGTAATGCGGAAGAAGCCGAGGCCATGGAAGCGATTGAGCGTCACGTCCTGGGGGAGCTGGGGTATCCCGATCCTTATGCCAGCGATAGCGTCGGTGTGATCGATCGTGAGTGACGACCGCAATTCCGAAGACGGCGGCCGCGGGTCCAGGGGCTGGATGGACCGGCTGGCCGCGGCCTTCCGGGGAGAACCCACGCGCCGGGAGGACATCGAGGATGTCCTCGCCGTGGCCCGGGAGCGCCGTATTCTGGATACCGACGAGCAGTCCATGCTCGAAGGCGTGATGGCGGTCTCCGACACCCAGGTTCGCGACATCATGATCCCCCGGGCGCAGATGGTGGTGATCGAGCGCGACGCCGATCCGCGGGAGATGCTGGAGACTATTGTTGAGTCTGGCCACTCCCGGTTCCCGGTGATCGGCGATGGCCGCGACGAGGTGGTGGGGATCCTTCTGGCCAAGGATCTGCTGCGCTATTTCGTGGAGGGCGGTGACGAGCGCTTCCACCTGCGCGAGTATCTCCGCTCGGCGATATTCATCCCGGAGAGCAAGCGTCTGAACGTGCTCCTGAAGGAGTTTCGGCTCAGCCACAATCACATGGCGATCGTGGTGGACGAATATGGCGGGGTCTCGGGCCTTCTGACCATCGAGGATGTCCTGGAGGAGATCGTCGGCGAAATCGACGATGAGCACGATTTCGAAGAAGACAGCATGATCAGCCCGGAGGGCGACGGCGTTTTCACGGTGGCCGCGCTCACCCCGATCGAGGATCTCAACGAGCAGCTCGGAACGCAGTTCAGCGATGAGGAGTACGACACCGTGGGTGGCCTGATCATGCACGAGCTGGGCCGCATGCCCCGGCGCGGGGAGTCCCTGACCGTTGATGGCACCCGCCTGAGCGTAACCAAGGCAGACCGGCGCCGCATCCACGCGGTCCGGGTCCAGCTCCCCGGTGACCGCTAGATCCGATCGCCACGGTAATCGCCTGCACAGCCGGGGGGGCAGCGTCGCCGCCCTGGTCGGCGGCGCGGTCCTGCCGCTGGCGTTCGCGCCCTTCGGACTGTTCTGGATTGCCCCCATATCCGTGGCGCTGCTGTGGCTCAGCTGGGAAGACTGCGACCGCCGGCAGGCATTCCGGCGCGGCTTCGTTTTCGGCGTGGCGGCATTTCTCTTCGGCACCTACTGGACTTTCATTTCGATCCACGAGTTCGGCCAGGCTCCCGTTCAGCTTGCGGGGTTTCTCACCCTGGGTCTCGTGGCCATCATGGGGCTCTATTACGGCCTGATGGGGTATGCCTCGGCTCGCTGGCTGGGCCTGTCCGGACCCGTTGCCTGGTTCATTGCTCTGCCCGGTGCGTGGGTGCTCACCGAGTGGCTGAGGGGGCATCTGTTTTCGGGTTTCCCCTGGCTTAGCCTCGGCTACAGCCAGACCGACACACCGCTGTCGTCGTTCGCGCCTGTCGGCGGCGTGTTTCTGATTTCCTGGGTCGTGGCGCTTGTGGGTGGGTGTATCGCCGCCCTGGTGCGCGGCAGGGGCGCTGTCCGGCTGGGCGGGGCCGCCATCGCCGCCCTCGTCCTGGCCGCTGGCGTCGGTCTCGACCGGCTTGAATGGAGCGAAGCCGAAGCGCCTCTGGAAGTGGCCCTCGTCCAGGGCGCCATACCGCAGGAACAGAAATGGCTGCCCTCGATGCTGGAGCCGACCCGGGACCGGTACCTGACCCTGAGCGGGGATCATCTGGATGCCCGTCTGATCGTCTGGCCCGAGGCAGCGATTCCGGCGCTGCGCCACGAGGAAGCCGAGTTTCTCGAGCGGGCCGCGAGAGAACTTTCCGAAGCCGGCGTGGGCCTGATCATGGGCGTGGTCGAACGGGACCAGACCGACGGGCACTATCTCAATCGCATGATTGCCGTGGGTGAGGCCGAGGGCGAGTACAGCAAGCGTCACCTGGTTCCCTTCGGCGAGTATTTTCCGGTCCCGGACTTCGTTCGAGAATGGATGCGGCTGATGAATCTGCCGTATACCGACTTCGTCGCCGGCGATCGGGATCAGCCGCCGCTGCGCGTGGATGACATCGCCCTGGCGCCGAGCATCTGCTACGAAGATGCGTTCGGGCGGGAAATGCTCACCTTTCTGCCCGAGGCGGGCTTGCTGGTGAATGCCAGCAACGACGCCTGGTTTGGCGATTCCATCGCCCCGCACCAGCATCTTCAGATCGCGCGCATGCGCGCGATCGAGGCGGCCCGGCCAATGCTCCGGGCGACCAATACCGGCGTCTCGGCGATCATCGATCACCGCGGTGGGATCGTCCAGCGCTCGCCCCAGTTCGAAGCCCATGTTCTGCGGGCCAGCGTGCGCCCCCGCATCGGCCGGACACCCTACGTGTTTTTCAGTGACGGCCTTGCTCTCGGTCTCGGGCTGGCGGCGGTCTTCATCGGTCTTTTGATCGGGCGCCCACGGCCGGTTTAGACTTGCCCGCTTGATCCCGTCGATCGAAGTCAGACCCGTAACGACCCGCGGACCGCACTGACCGGTCCGCCAAGAGCGAGCCATGCACGCCACCGACCCCGAAACCCCCTATCAGCCGGAGCTGATCGAGCCCGCTGCCCAGAAGCGCTGGGAAGAAGCCGGGATTTTTCGCGCCACCGAAGATCCGGACCGCGAGAAGTTCTACTGCCTGTCCATGCTGCCGTATCCCAGCGGCAAGCTGCATATGGGACATGTCCGCAACTATTCCATTGGCGATGTGGTCGCCCGCTACCATCGCATGCGCGGGCGTAACGTGCTCCAGCCCATGGGTTGGGATGCCTTCGGTCTGCCGGCCGAAAATGCGGCGATTCGTCACGGCGTGCCGCCGGCCCAGTGGACCTACGAGAACATCGATCACATGCGCGACCAGCTCAAGCAGCTCGGGTTTGCCTATGACTGGGACCGCGAGCTGGCCACTTGCCGGCCGGAATACTATCGCTGGGAACAGCTGACATTCGTCCGCATGTTCGAAAAGGGGCTGGTCTATCGGAAGAGCCAGATCGTCAACTGGGATCCCGTGGACCAGACCGTGCTTGCCAATGAGCAGGTCGTAGAGGGGCGGGGCTGGCGTTCGGGTGCCCCGATCGAGCGCCGGGAGATACCCCAGTGGTATCTGAAGATTACCGACTATGCGGAGGAACTCCTCCGGGAACTGGACCGGCTGGATGGCTGGCCGGACGCTGTCAAGGCCATGCAGCGCAACTGGATCGGCAGGTCCGAGGGGCTGGAGATCCGCTTCGAGGTCAAGGGCCACGATGCCGTAACGGTGTTTACGACCCGGCCGGACACGCTGATGGGGGCGACCTACCTGGCCGTGGCGCCGGAGCACCCCCTGGCTCTGGCCGCGGCCGCCGAACGGACGGAAGTCGCGGACTTTCTGGAGGAGTGCCGGCGCGTTCAGGCCACCGAGGCCGTGCTCGAGACCATGGAGAAGAAGGGTCTGGACCTGGGAATTCGCGCCGTGCACCCTGTTAACGGGCGGAAAATGCCGGTCTACGCCGCCAATTTCGTGCTCATGGGCTATGGCACCGGAGCGGTCATGTCGGTGCCCGGCCACGATCAACGGGACTGGGAGTTCGCGACCCGATACAAGCTGCCGATCCTCCAGGTGATCGAGCCGTCCGACGGCAGCCGCATCGACCTCTCCGAGGGCGCGTTCGTGGACCGTGGCCGGCTGGTGAACAGCGACGAGTACGACGGCATGACCTCGGAGCAGGCCTTCAATGCGCTGGCCAACGCGCTGGAGGCGGCTGGCAAGGGCCAGCGCCGGGTCAATTACCGGCTCCGAGACTGGAGCGTTTCCCGGCAGAGATACTGGGGCTGCCCGATCCCGATCGTGCATTGCTCCGCCTGCGGAGCCGTGCCGGTTCCTCAAGATCAGCTGCCGGTTGTGTTGCCAGAGGACGTGCAGTTCATGGGCGTTCAGTCGCCCATCAAGGCGGATCCCGAATGGCGCCGGACCCGGTGCCCGCGCTGCGGAGCCGAGGCGGAACGGGAAACTGACACCTTCGATACCTTTGTGGAGTCGTCCTGGTACTACGCGCGTTACTGCTCGGCGGGGGCGGACGACGTGCTTGATGCGCGCGCCAACTACTGGCTGCCGGTCGACCAGTACATTGGCGGCATCGAGCATGCGGTCATGCACCTGCTGTATTTCCGCTTCTGGCACAAGGTGATGCGGGATATAGGCTGGGTGGATTCGGATGAGCCGGCCACGAATCTTCTCTGCCAGGGCATGGTGCTTGCCGATTCCTTCTACCGGGATTCCGGGGAGGAAGGACGCGTCTGGATTCCGCCCGCGGAGGTGGACGTCGAGCACAACGACCGGGGCGAGATCGTGGGCGCGAAGTCCCGTAAGGACGGTGCACCGGTTACCCACGCCGGCCGCACGACGATGTCCAAGTCCAAGAACAATGGCGTGGATCCCGGCGCGCTGGTTGCCCGCTACGGTGCAGACACGGTGCGCCTGTTCGTCATGTTCGCCGCGCCGCCCGACCAGGCGCTGGAATGGTCCGACGACGGTGTCGAAGGAGCCAACCGGTTTATCAAGCGCGTCTGGCGGGGCGTGCACGCGCATGTCGGCGAGGGCCCCGTGACCGGTGGTGGCCAGCCAGGACCGGAGGGCGACGAACTCCGTCGCAAGCTGCACCAGACCATAGCCAAGGTGAGCGACGATATCGGTCGACGCTACACGTTCAATACCGCCATCGCTGCGCTGATGGAACTGATGAATGCCGCCGCGAAGTACGACGAGACCGGTGAAGCGGCCCGGGCGGTTCGCCAGGAGGTGTTCGAAAACACGGTGCTGATGCTGGCCCCGATTGTCCCTCATGTCAGTCAGGCGCTCTGGGAGGCGCTGGGTCACGAGGGTCTCGTGGCCGAGGCCTCGTGGCCCGAAGTGGACGAGAACGCCCTCGTGGCATCCGAGATGGAACTGGTTGTCCAGGTTCAGGGCAAGCTCCGCGGCCGCATCACGGTGCCGGCGGACGCTCGCGACGAGGTGCTCCGGGAGGCCGCGCTTGCCGATCCCAACGTGCAGCGCTTCGTGGAGGGTCAGACGATCCGCAGGGTCATCGTTGTGCCGGGCAAGCTCGTCAATATCGTCATATGAGACCCGGCATCACACCGCTTTCCGGCGCTGGGCACCGTGCCCTGGCGTGGCTTGCGGCGTTGCTTTTGTCCGGCTGCGGGTTTCATCTGCAGGGCACTGCGACCTATGACGACGAGCTCTCCTCGGTCTACCTCCAGGTGCCGGATGCCAGCACGCCCCTGGCCCGGGCTCTGCTGCGAAGCATGGAAGCCGCTCGCGTACCGCTGACCGATGCCGGCGAGGCCCAGACCCGTGTCGAACTGCTTCGGGAGAATACCGGCCGCCGGGTGGCGTCGGTTTCGGCGCAGAACCGGCCGACAGAGCTTGAGGTCTTCTACACGGCCCGGTACCGGATCCTCGGTCCGGACGAGGAGGCCATCGGCGACCAGCGGGTGACCCGTTCCAGAATCTTTACCTACGACGAGCTGGACATTCTCGGCAAGGCCCAGGAAGAGGACATGCTCAGGGAAGCGCTGGCAAGAGAGATTGCCGGCGTGATCACCCGGCGGCTGGCTGGTCTGACTGAATGACCGGGCCAGGCGTCGGGGTACTGCGCATGGGAGACCTCAGGGAGGCCGACCTCGAGAACATCCTGTCCCGATACGGGATGCAGCTGGTCATGCTGGGTAATGGCGCGCCGATTCCGGGATCACACTGGGGCGAGCCGGAGGCCGGCCTCGCGGGTGACCGCCTGTTCGTGCGTCCGGACACGCCGGCGCATTCGGCGCTGCATGAGGCCTGCCACTACGTCTGCATGAGCCCGCGCCGGCGGGCGGGTCTGTTCGGCGATGCCGGCGGCGACTACGCCGAGGAAAACGGCGTCTGCTATCTGCAGATCGTGCTGGCGGGGCTGTGGCCCGGGGTCGGCCGGACCCGGCTGATGGCGGATATGGACGCCTGGGGCTATTCCTTTCGTCTCGGCAGTGCCCGACGCTGGTTCGACTCGGACGCTGACGACGCCCGGGCCTGGCTCATGGGCCACGGCATACTCGATCAACTCGGGCGGCCGACGGGGTCTCTGCGAGGCGAGCCGGCGATACCGGAACCCGGGCTTGCGGCCCGCTGATTGTCAGAGGGTCTGATCCGGATTCAGACTGCCCGAGCGCTCGAACGGGATCGAGGTCAGCAGTCCGCCGAGATGCACCTTTCCCTTGAGCCGGTAGTCCACACCCTGGGCGCTCGAAAGCGCGAACATCTGGCGGGCGATGTCCACCAGCGAAGTGGTCACCGTAACGGTCGTGCGGGCTTCGCCCAGCTTGGGTAGCAGAAACTCCTCGTCGCTGACACCGGTGGCCAGACGCCGTCCGTTGACGTCCAGGTCGAAATTGATTCCTTCGACCTCGATGTCTCGATTATTGGGGTTCTGGAAGCGCAGTCCGACCCGGAAACGGGGCTCCAGGCCCTCGCTCTGGAGCGGTTCCAGGGACGTGAGATAGACGTCGGGCGGATCGAGGGACTGCAGGCCGGCGCAGCCCGGCAGGATCAGCGTCACCAGGGCGAGGACAAGCAGTCGTGCCATCAGAAATCTCCGTTCGACGGGCAGGATTCGGGGAGTCATGATAGTACCCGATGGGCAAGCAGGCGCGGCTGCCGCCGGGCCTGCCCGTTCGAGAAAGAGACCGGAGGAGCCATGGCCACGCTGTTTGAGAAGATCATCGCCGGAGATCTGCCGGCGGATATCGTGTATCGCGACGAGGAAGTGGTGGCGTTTCGGGATATCAATCCCGCCGCCCCCGTGCACGTTCTCATCGTGCCGGTGAAGCCGATCCCCACCGCCAATGACATCGAGGAAGCCGATGCCGCGCTCATCGGCCGGTTGTTCGTCGTGGCCCGCCGCATCGCAGCGGACGAAGGCATCGCCGAGGACGGGTACCGGCTGATCATCAACTGCAACGAGCACGGCGGCCAGGAGGTGTTTCATCTCCACCTGCATCTCCTGGGCGGGCGGCCCCTGGGCGGCATGGTGAAGCGGACGTGACGACCCTGTGGGCCTGCCTCGCGGTCTTTGTGTCAGTACCCGGACTGATTCTCGAGGGTCAGGCGACTCAGGGCGGGCTGGTCCACGGCCAGACCACGCCGGGGGCGGCGGTCTCGCTCGACGGAGAGTCGGTCCGGGTCTGGCCCGACGGGGCCTTTCTAATCGGATTCGGCCGTGATGCGCCCGCCGAGGCCGTTCTGAAAGTCGTTCGTCCCGGAGAGCCCGTTTTCAAGCAGACCCTGTCGATCGGCCAGCGCGAGTTTCGTGTCCAGCGTATCGATGGCTTGCCGGCGTCGCGGGTGACGCCACCCCCGGAAGTTCTCGAACGCACCAGCCGCGAGGCGGCTCGGGTTCGCGCCGCCCGGGAGACCCTTGCCGATCGCACGGACTATGCGGAGGGATTCGCCTGGCCGCTCACGGGCCGTATCAGCGGCGTCTACGGCAGCCAGCGGATCCTCAACGGAGAGCCCCGCCAGCCCCACTATGGGGTCGATGTCGCGCGCCCCACCGGCACCGTCGTGACGGCTCCGGCCCCCGGCGTGGTCACCCTGGTTGAACCCGATCTCTACTACTCCGGCGGCACCCTGATCATCGACCACGGGCGGGGCCTTAGCTCGAGCTTCATCCACCTCAGCGAGATTCTCGTCGAGCCGGGCCAGCGGGTGGAGACGGGTGATGCCATCGCGAAGGTCGGCGCGACCGGTCGGGCGACCGGGCCGCACCTGGACTGGCGCATGAACCTCGGGCCCATCCGTCTGGACCCGGCCCTGCTGGCCGGGCCCATGCCGTCAGGGTGAAAACCCCGCCGCGGGCCCTACAGGAAGTGGAAGCGCACCCCGCCGTGGACTGACTGGCCCGGAATAGGGGCGTAGTCCTTGAGGAACGAGGCGTGGCGACGGCCCCGCTCGTCCAGCAAATTGGTGCCCCGAATGAACAAATCCAGGTGCCCGGGGCCGAGATCGAAGCCAAATAGCAAATGGGCGTCCAGCATCGTATAGGCGCCGGTTTCCAGCTCGAAGTCCGAAACCCGTCCCTGGCCCATGTAGCGGGTCCAGTCGACGCCCGCTGACCAGCGCTCCGCCAGCCAGCCCAGGCTGGCGCCGAAGCGCTGGGGCGGAATGCGCGGCAGATCGTCGTTGCCCTGACGGCTGTCGTCCAGTTCCCCGCGGACGATGTCCGTCCACAGGCGCAGATCCAGGTCGCCGTAGGCGGTCTTCGCCAGGTGGGTCTCCACCTCTGCTTCGTAGCCGTAGAAGATGGCGTCGTCCTGCACGTACTCGGCCACCGGCAGACCGTCCTCGACCTCGCCGTTCTCCCGCAGGAAAATGTAGTCGCCGGCAGCCTTGTAGAAGACCGAGACGCCCCAGCGGACCCGGCTGCCCCGGTAGGCCACGCCGAAGTCCACGCTCTTGTTCTTCTCCTTGCCGAGCGAGGCGTCACCGATCTCGAACAGACCGGTGGCAATATGCGGGCCGTCGGAATACAGCTCCTCCGCCTTGGGGTGGCGCTCGGTATAGGCGAGATTCAGGCTCGGAACCAGCCGCTGGCCCTGATCCCAGACAAATCCCAGCGCAAAGGAACCCGCATTCTCGTCATATTCGTCCAGGGCGCCTGATGGATCGTGCTCCAGCGCCTCGTAGCGGGCGGAGATGCTGAAGCGCAGGTCGTCGAAGCGCCGCTCCTCGAGCAGGAACAGGCCGAGACTGTTGGTGTCGGTTTGCGGCACGAACGCCTCCTCCCCCACGGCCTTGAAGTCACGGTCGAGCACCTGCACGCCCGCCACGCCCTGCCACTCGCCCAGCGTGTGGACCAGCTCCAGGCGACCTTCCCAGGCATCGTTCTCGAACTTCGTCCCCGCCTCGCCGTCCGGCTCGAACTCCGTGTGCTCATAGTCGTTGATGCCGGCTTCGAAGCGCAGCGCCTTGATGGGGCCGCCGAATCCCGTGTATTCCCCGTAGAGGTCGACACGGTCCTGATCCAGCTCGATCTTCGCGCCGCCCTCGCCTTCTTCCTCTTCGTCCCCGTGGCCCTCACCCTCCTCGTGTTCATGCTCATGGGAGCTGCCGGGGAGGCCGTAGTTGTTCTCGTACTTGGAGTAGCTGGCGCCCAGGGTGAATGTCTCGCCAATCCAGGACAGACCCGCGGCGTAGGCGTCGCTGTCCGAATCGCTGTTGGCGAGGGTGCCCTTTTCTTCCTCGACGGGCTCCCCTTCCTCGGCCTCCTCCCGGCGGATGGATGTCCGGGTGGCATAGCCGTCGATGTCCACGTCGTCGGTTTCCCGATTGACGTAGTCGAGATGCCAGGCCACGTTGCCGAAGGCGCCGTCTGCCTTGGCGGCGAAGGCCTCCTCGCTGGCTGCCGTGTCGCCCCGTACCTCGACGGCGCCGGTCACCGTCCGGTGCGGCAGCTGCTTCGGTATGCGGTTGGTCACCACGTTGACGACGCCACCCTCGGCGCCGCTGCCGTAGATCAGTGTGCCGGGCCCGCGGATGACCTCGATCTGCTCGGCGATCAGCGGGTCCACGGTAACGGCGTGGTCGGGGCTTAAGTCCGAGACGTCGAGGGAGCCGATGCGGTTTTCCAGCACCGTTACCCGGGGGCCCTGCTGGCCGCGGATGATGGGCCGGCTGGACACCGGCCCGAAATAACTGCCGGTGACGCCTAGCTGGCCCTCGAGCACCTCGCCCACGGCGCCACCATTATTTCTGAGATAAAGCTGTTCGCCGGTCAGTACGCCGACGGGTATGGGCAGTTCCTCGGCCTGGGAGCCCAGCGGATCGGCGGTCACCACGAACTTGTCGAGTTCGGCGCTTTCTTCGAGCAAGTCGCCGGTATCGGGTTCCTGGGCCCGGGTGGCCGGGCTTGCTGCCAGGCTGGCGGCCACGGCGACCGCCAGCGAAATGGATCGCTTCTGCATGTTGAATCCTGCCTGATTGTCTATCTGAGCCCAGGCAGCCGGTGCTGCGAGGGCCGGTCATCGTCTGTGGTTCGGGTCAGGCGATAAAACCAGGCGGGCCGCGAGCGCGGCGGGTGGTCTGCAGGAAGGAGCGGGGGGTCCGGACCCGGGCCTCCCCCATGACGACGAGGATCGCGGCTGGCTCGGGCAGCAAGACCGAGGCCGGCGGAGGCGCCGTGTCGCGAGACAGCTGGCTGCAGGTATAGCAGTCCTGGTGGGCGCCACCGCCATCCGCGTGCTGGTGCAGGCCCGGGGCAAGCAGGACCGCCACGGCGACGACGCAGGCAGCCCAGCGTCGTGACCGGCTCAGCCATCGATGCCAGGTCTCCGGGATCACTTGCGGATTGTCGGGGAAGAGGGCGTCGGTATCAAGGCATGAACAGGGCATGACCCGGGGGAGCTTAATGCTACACTCCTGCCTAATGCTGATTCCGGTTTCAAGGTCCGCCGTTTAGGTGCTGGTTCCCGCCCAGCGATTGGAAGCCGAGCTTGCGAGCAAGCTGTTTCCCGTGGTTCTCATTTCAGGAGATGAGCCGCTTCTCACCCAGGAGGCGGGCGATTTGCTGCGCCGGTGTGCCCGCGCCGCCGGCCACGAAGAGCGGGAACTGTTCACCGTGGACCGGAGTTTCGACTGGTCAGCCTTCGAAGCCAGTCTCAACAGCCCGTCCCTGTTTGCTGCGCAGCGCATCGTGGAACTGCGGCTGCCGACCGGAAAGCCGGGCAAGGAAGGCGGGCGCGTGCTGGCCGACTACGCCGCCCGGCCTGCGCCGGATGTCGTGCTCCTGATCATGGCGCCCAAGCTCGACCAGGCAACCCTCAAATCGGCCTGGGCGCGCAAGGTGGACGGCGCCGGACTCATCTGCCGGGTCTGGCCGCCGCAGCGCCGGGATCTTCCCGGCTGGGTTGCGGCGCGGATGAGGGCCGCGGGCCTGCAGCCGACCCGCGATGCGGCCGCGGTCATTGCCGAGCGCGTTGAGGGAAACCTTCTCGCCGCCCACCAGGAAATCGAGAAACTCGCTCTTCTCACCGGCGGCGGCAAGGTGGATGCGGGCGACGTGGCGGCTGCCGTCACCGACAGTGCCCGCTACGACGTGTTCCAGCTTGCCGATGCGGTGATGCTGGGCGACGGCGGACGCGCCCTGCGAATTCTCGCCGGGCTGCGTGGTGAGGGCGTTGAGCCGCCGATTCTCCTGTGGGCCCTCGCCAGAGAGATCCGCGCCGTTGCCAGGGCACACGCCCTGATGGCCAGCGGCCGATCGTTTGGTGAGGCCATGTCCGGTCTGAGAATATGGCAGGCCCGTAAACCCGTCATGCAGCGGGCGCTCGCGCGTATCGACCGGGGGCGGGCGCACCGGCTTCTCCGCGAGGCCGCCGCGGTCGACCGGGTCATCAAGGGCGTCGCCAGGGGCAACGCCTGGACCTCGATTACCGGGTTGGTCATGTCCGCCGCCGATGTCGCCGGGAGGCGGGCCGCATGAGCGGACTGGGTGATCTCAGTCCGATGGGTATATTCGGCGGCACGTTCGACCCCATTCACTACGGCCACCTGCGCACCGCCTTCGAACTCACCCATGCCCTGCGGCTCCCGGAAATGCGTTTTCTGCCCGCCGGGACACCGCCGCATCGAGGCAGTCCTCTCGCGGACGCCGAGCTTCGCCTGGAGATGGTCCGGGCGGCGACCGAGGCTCAGCCCGGCTTCATTGTCGATGACCGGGAGCTGCACAGGGAAGGGCCGTCCTACTCGGTCGACACGCTCCTGGATCTGCGCGCCGAATATGCCCACCGGTCGATCTGTCTGATCGTCGGCATGGATGCCTTTCTGGATCTGCCCAAGTGGTATCACTGGCGGGAGATTCTGCAGCTGGCTCACGTTGTCGTTGCCCACCGGCCCGGCTGGCGTGCTCCGGACCTGGGCCCGCTGGGAGAGCAGCGGGTCGATCGGGGTTCGGGTCGCGTCGGGGACCTGCACGAGGCCCGGGGCGGACGGATCTACATTCACGGCGTCACACAGCTGGAGATTTGCTCAAGCGCCATACGCGCAATGATCCAGTCGGGTGGCGACCCGCGATTTCTGATGCCCGATGCGGTTCGGGAAATTATTCATCGTTCCGGCTGCTACGCCGAACCCACGAGAGGAGCTAATGACACACGATAAACTTCAGCAGATCGTCATTGATGCCCTGGAGGACACGAAGGCCAGGGACATAAGCACACTGGACGTCAGGGACATGACGACCATTGCCGACACCATGATCATCGCCAGCGGCACATCGGACCGGCATGTCCGGTCACTTGCCGACAGCGTGATTGAGAAGGCCAGGGAAGCGGGATACCGGCCCTACGGGGTGGAAGGCCAGAACGAAGGCGAGTGGGTGCTCGTCGACCTGCAGGACGTTATCGTGCATCTGATGCTCCCGAAAGTCCGGGATTTCTATAATCTCGAGAAGCTCTGGGCTCCCGTGGAGGCGCCCGATCTCGCCCGGGTCGACGGCTGACGGATGCGCTTGCGGCTGATCGCCGCCGGCACCCGCATGCCGGGGTGGGTGGCCGAGGGCTACGAGTACTATGCGCGGCGTTTGCCGCGCGAGCTGTCGCTGGAGCTCAGGCAGATCCCGCTGGGCCACCGGGGCAAGGGCGCGCCGGCGGACCGGGCCATGGCGCAGGAAGGAGAAAAGATGCTCGCCGCCGCGAAGGGGCACCGGCTCGTGGGTCTCGAAGTGAAGGGCCGAAGTCTGTCCACCCCCGAGCTGGCGGCCAAGCTGCAGAACTGGATGCTGGCCGGTGATCCGGTGGCATTTCTCGTCGGGGGCCCAGACGGGCTGAGCCCGGCCTGTCGGGCAGCATCCACCTTTGACTGGTCCCTTTCGAAGCTGACCCTGCCGCACGGAATGGTCCGGGTCGTTCTGGCGGAACAGATCTACCGCGCCTGGACCCTGATCAGCGGCCATCCCTATCACCGGGAATGAGCCCGGGCCGATGCTTGCATCCCCTCCCTGCACCGGGGACACTCCCGGAGTGAATGAGCCCCTCGTGTACCTCGCTTCGGCCTCGCCGCGGCGCCGGGAGCTGCTCGCCCAGATCGGGGTGCAGCATTCGGTTCATCCTGTGTCCCTCGAAGAGACGGCCCTGCCGGGGGAAGCACCGGCGGACTACGTGCGGCGGCTTGCCGGCGACAAGGCGGCGCGGGGCTGGCAGGAGCTTTCGCCGGAGGCCGGCACCATCGTGCTGGGCGCCGATACCGCCGTGGTTGCCGATGGCGCCATTCTGGGCAAGCCGGCGGGCCCGGATGAGGCCGCGGGCATGCTGGCTGCCCTCAGTGGCCGGCGCCACGAGGTATTCAGCGCCGTGAGCGGCGTGGCGGCGGACAGGCGGGAGACTCTGCTGAGCCGGAGCGCCGTGACCTTTCGCGACCTCACCGCCGGGGAAATCCGTCGCTACGTGGCCACGGGCGAACCGCTGGACAAGGCGGGCGCCTACGGCATTCAGGGTCTTGCAGCCGTTTTCGTGGCGGATCTTGCCGGAAGCTACTCCGGCGTCATGGGTCTGCCGCTGTTCGAGACCGCCGCACTTCTGGCCTCCCTGGGTCTGAACGTGATCGGAACGCCGGCATGAGAGAGGAAATTCTCGTTAATGTAACCCCCCGGGAAGTTCGCGCCGCGCTGGTGGAGAGCGGCGTGGTCCAGGAGCTGTTTGTCGAGCGAGCGAGCCGGAGGGGGCTGATCAGCAACATTTACAAGGGCAGGGTTTCCCGCGTCCTCCCCGGTATGCAGGCGGCGTTCGTGGAAATCGGCCTGGAACGGACCGGGTTTCTGCACGCATCCGACGTCATGCCCAACGGCACGGCGCCGGAGGGGACCGAACACAGCGTCCGCGACCTGGTTCACGAGGGTCAGGAAATTCTCGTTCAGGTCCTCAAGGATCCGCTGGGAACGAAAGGCGCCCGGCTCACGACGTTTGTGACGCTGCCGTCGAGATATCTGGTCTTTATGCCCAAGGGCCAGGGGCTGGGTGTGTCGGCACGCATCGAGGACGAGGAGGAACGCACCCGGCTGCGCTCGGTCATGGAAGACCTTACCGATGCGGGTACGTCGGGCGGATACATCGTCCGCACGGCGGCCGAGGGGGCGCCGCGGGATGCGCTTCGGGCGGACATGCTGTTTCTCGGCAAGATCTGGGAGGTCATCAGCCGGCAGGCGGCGACGGCCAGGCCGGCGAGCCGGGTCTACGAGGATCTGCCGCTCGGGCTCAGGATTCTGAGAGATCTGCTGGGTCCGGACATTGAGCGCGTAAGGGTCGACTCCTCCGCGCTCTGCGAGCGTATGCAGAATTTTGCCGAGACGTTCGTTCCCGAGCTGGCGCCGAAGATCGAGGCCTATTCCGGGGAGCGGCCGATCTTCGACCTGTACGGTATCGAAGACGAAATCGGACGGGCGCTGGAGCGGCGCGTGCCCCTGAAATCCGGCGGCTATCTGGTGATCGATCAGACCGAGGCCATGACCACGATCGACGTCAACACCGGCGCCTACGTCGGCCATCGGAATCTCGAAGAGACCATATTCAAGACCAACCTGGAGGCGGCCCAGGCTATCGCGCGCCAGATCCGGCTGCGCAATCTGGGCGGCATCATCATCGTGGATTTCATCGACATGGACGAGGAAGAGCACCGGGCCCAGGTGCTGCAGGCCCTCGAGAAGGCTCTGGCCAAGGACCACGCACGAAACCAGATTACCGAGGTCTCCCGGCTGGGTCTCGTGGAGATGACCCGCAAACGAACCCGCGAGAGCCTTGAACATTTGCTGTGCGGGCCTTGTCCAACGTGTGCCGGACGCGGGTCCGTCAAGACACCCGAGACGGTCTGTTATGAAATATTCCGGGACATTCTTCGCCAGTCCCGCCAATTCGACTTCCAGGAGCTGCTGGTGCTGGCACACCCGGAGGTGGTGGAGCGGCTCGTGGACGAGGAATCGACCAGCCTTGCGGAACTCGAGGAAACGACCGGCCGGCCGATACGCCTGCAGTCCGAAGCGCTGTATTCCCAGGATCAGTACGATGTCGTTCCCCTCTAGAGGCCGGGTCTGATACATGCCCCGGGTCGGGCGCAAAATCTGGAGCTGGCTGGGAGCCTTATTCGCGGGCGTTGTGATCCTCCTCGCGCTGCTGACCGGCGCGCTTCGGGTCGTGCTTGCCCAGGCGCCGGAGCATCGCAAACAGATTGAAGCCTACGCCAGCCAGGCCCTGGGGATGCCGCTGCGCATCGGCGCCCTCGACGCGCGACTGGGTCTCGCCGGTCCGCAGGTTTATGCCGAGGACATCGAACTGCTCGCCGCACCCGACGGCGATGTGGTCGTGCGCGCGGGCAGCGGCAGCGTTGCCGTGGACCTGTGGGCCCTGATCACCGAGCGCCGGCTGGCACCGGGGCGCGTGCTTCTGGAAGACCTCGTGGTCGACGTGGTCAGGGACGAGACGGGCGCCTGGCTGATCGGCGGGCAGGCAGGAATCATTCCGGAGCGGCGCGGCGAGGAAATCGTGGTGCCGGCCGGCGAGTACCGCCTGGAAAACGCCACGCTGGTTCTCGACGACCGGACCCGAGGAACCGGTCCGCTGCGCTTCTCCGACCTCGAACTGGCGGTGGACTCGGACGGGCGCAGTCTGTCCGTGGAGGGACAGACCCGCTTGCCGGACTCGCTGGGCCGCAGGCTGGAGTTCTGGGCCCGCGCGACGGGCGGCCGGGAAGGGCGCCATTTCGGCAGGATCGAGTATTTCGTCGATTCGAGCGACCTCCGCCTCGAGGCGCTACGCACCGCGATGCCGGAGTTTCCCCGGTTCCCGTCCGCCGGCACGCTGAGCGTGCGCGCATGGGGGGAGGGCACGCCCCGGGAGATGCGTGAAGTCACTGCCGAAGTCGAGGTGGACAGGCTGGGCATCCCGCAGACCGACACGGAGGCCTTCTACGAGCGGGTTGCCGTCGGTCTGGAGTGGAATCGCCTCGCCGGGGGCTGGACGGCCGTGGCCAACAATCTCGAGGTTCGCCGGGGCGGAACGACCTGGCGCAGCCCGTCGCTGCGGGTGGAGTTTCTCCAGCGAGCTTCCGAGCCTGCCCTGGTCTACCTGGACGCCGACCGGCTTCGTCTCCAGGATGTCGCTCCCGCGGCCTTTTTTGTCGGCGACGATCTGCGTGACCAGATCGAGTCCCTGGCCCCGGAGGGCGATCTGGAGAATCTCGTGGCCCAGCTCGACATGGATCCCGGGCGGCCGCTGGCGGAGCGTGCCCGTCTGGCCGTCCGGTTCGAGGGACTGGCCGTGTCGGCCGATGACCGGCGCCCCGGTGTGCGTGGCCTGACCGGCCGTATCGAGAGCGACGAGCGAGGGGGGTGGCTGGAGCTCGACAGCATTGACGTTACCGCCGAATTCCCCGGCCTGTTTCGTGCGCCGCTGACCGCGGATCTGCGCGGTATGCTTCGCTGGCGGGCGGAGTCCGGTGGCCTGCAGATCTCCAGCGACGAGATCGTGTTGGACAACCGGGACCTGAAGGCGATCGCGAGCGTAAAACTGACCCGTCCCGGCGAGGGACCGGAGCTGCTCGAACTCGACGCCCGTTTTCAGGACGTGGATATCGAGGCCGTTTCGGGATATCTCCCGGTGGGCAAGATGACCGAACGGGTTGCCGGCTGGCTGGACCGGGCGCTGGTCTCGGGACGGGTGCCCACGGCGTCGGTGGTCTGGGACGGTCCGCTCAGGGGTTTTCCGTTTCCGGACGGTTCGGGCATGTTCCGTTCCAGCCTGTCGGCGGAGGACCTCACCCTCGACTATGCGAAGGGCTGGCCGAGGGCCGAGAATGTCTCCGCCGATATCGTCTTCGAGAACGCGTCACTGCGTGCGGATATTGAACGCGGCACGCTCGGCGCCGTTGTCGCCACGGACGTCACGGTGACAATCCCCGATCTGCCCGCCGGGGAGCTCAGGATCGTGGGAGACGCCGGCGGTTCCTCGGAGGCGGTGGCGCGGTTCGCCGAGGAGAGCCCGCTCGAAGATCTTCTCGGATACGGGCTGGCCGAGGCCCGGATTGCCGAGGGCAGCGCGACGGCGAAGGTGGACCTGTTTCTGCCCTTAAAGGATCTGCCGCGGCGGGAGATTGCCGTGGATCTCGCGGTCCAGGGGGTCAGCTACAGCCTGGGCCCCATGACTCACCCGGTGGAGGACATCGTCGGTGAGGTGAAGATTCGGAATGCCTCCGTCGTCAGCCAGGCCATTAGCGCGTCGGTACTGGGGCGGCCGCTGTCCATGGTGGTCTCTCCGCGGTCGGAGGGCGGCACGGTTCTGGGCCTCGACGGTCGCTTCGGCGCTTCGGAAATCGAGCGCCTTCTCCGGGTGCCGATTTCCGGCATCGTGGAGGGCGACGCCCAGCTGCGCGCCGGTCTGCATTTCCCGACCCGGGCATCGGGTCAGCGCTTTTTTATCGAGGTCTCGACGGATCTGACCGGGGCCGCCGTGCGCTTGCCGGCGCCGCTGGGCAAGACCGCCGAATTGCCGCGCCCGCTGAACGTCGTGATGCGCTGGCCGGAAACGGGCAGCATGGTCTGGGACGTTAACTACGGCAGCGACCTCCAGAGTGTGGTCCGGTTCAGCCTGGCCGACAGGGTGACGTTTGCCGAGGCCAGCGTTCGGGCCGGTACCGGCGGCGTCAGGCCAAGGCTCTCAGGGCAATCGGGTCTGACTATCGGCGGCAGCCTGGACGTTCTGGACCTCGACGGCTGGCTGCGGCAGGAGTGGCGTTCTCCAGCGGCCGGTACCGGATCGCCGGAGGCGGCCATGCCCGCCGGCGCCGATCCTGGCTCGCGCGGCCTGCTCGACTGGCTAGCCGGCGGCGACCTGCGTACCCGGGAGTTCCTTTTTCTTGGCCAGCGTTTCAGCGACCAGGTCCTGCGCGTGTCCCGGAGGGCCGACGGTTGGGACGTGTCCGCCGAGGGCCCGGCGCTCTCGGGGACCCTCAGCCTGCCGTACCCGGTGCTGGGGGATGCGCCTATCGTGGGACAGCTGGATCGGCTGATCATCGGATCGGCGGCGCCTGATGGCGAGCCGGGCGGCCAGCCCGGCTCGGCGACCGACGGCGCGCCGCGCACGGTCGATGCGAGGAGCATTCCGGCCATGGACATGTCGATTGCCTCCCTGGCCATCGGCACGCTGTCCTTTCAGAACGTGGCCTTCACGAGCACGCGGCTGCCGGACGGTTTCCGGGTCGGCTCGGCGACCGCATCGGGTCCCGGCTATACCCTGTCGAGCAAGGCGACCGTCAGGCAGAGCGACACGGTGGACTGGAGCGAGTGGCAGCTGGAACTGACCAGCGACAACATTGCCAGCGCCATGGAGTCTCTCGGCTTCCGCTCGGGGATCGATGCGAAAAAGGGCTCGTTTCGCTTCTCCACGCACTGGGCCGGAGGCTTGCGCAGCGATTGGCTGGCGGTAACCGAGGGTACGGCGCGAATCGATCTCGGCAAGGGCGAGCTCGAGCACGTGGAGCCCGGCGCGGGACGGGTTTTCGGCCTGCTGAGCGTGCAGGCCCTGCCCCGGCGTCTTGCCCTGGACTTTCGGGACGTCTTCAAGTCGGGGTTTCAGTTTGACGATATCAGCGGAGACTTCACGATTCGCGAAGGTCAGGCTTACACCAGCAATCTGATCGTCCATGCGCCGGCCGCGGACGTCGGTATCGTCGGCCGGGTCGGGCTGGCCAACCGGGATTACGATCAGACTGCGGTGGTCAGCACGGAGCTCGGTGCGACCCTGCCGATTGCGGGCGTCCTCGCCGGCGGGCCTGCCATCGGCGCGGCGCTGTTCGTGATTGCCGAGATCTTCAAGGAGCCGATGAAGGGCATGGTCAAGGCGCAATACCGGATCACGGGTCCATGGGAGAGCCCCAAGGTGGACCGCGTCCTGGCCGCAGCGGGAGACGGGGATGACGAAGGCGCCGGGTAAAGGCATTCGGGCCGCGGTCGTGCAGATGACCTCCACCGATCAGGTGGAAGAGAATCTCGGCGCGGCCGCCGGCCTGCTGGAAGAAGCCGCTGCCCTGGGCGCCGGGCTGGTCGTGCTGCCGGAGAACTTCGGCTACATGGGGCGCTGTGAAACGGACCGCCTGAGCGTCGCCGAGCGTCCCGGTGACGGCCCCCAGCAGGACTTCCTCGCGCTCGCCGCCGCCCGGCTCGAGATCTCTATCGTGGGGGGAACAATCCCCGTTCTGGACGGAGACGACCGCCCGCGAGCCCGATCTATCGTCTGGAACGAGACCGGGAACGTCGTCGGCGTCTATGACAAGATTCACCTGTTCGATGTCGAGGTGCCCGGGCGCGAGCGGGCCTACCGGGAGTCCGCGGGCACACATGCCGGTTCGGAGGCCGTGGTCGTGCCCAGCCCGCTTGGGCCCCTGGGCCTTTCTGTCTGCTACGATGTCCGGTTTCCGGAACTCTACCGAGGCCTCGTCCGCGCCGGCGCGCTCTGTCTGACCGTGCCCGCGGCGTTTACGGTGCCGACCGGCGAGGCCCACTGGGACGTCCTGATTCGGGCCCGTGCCGTCGAGAACCTGGCCTTTGTTCTGGCCGCCGCCCAGGTGGGCGAGCATCCGGGCGGGCGCCGGACCTGGGGACACGCGATGATCGTGGATCCCTGGGGTCGGGTTCTGGGCTCCCGCGCCGCCGGCCCGGGGGTGGTGGTGTCGGATCTGGATCTCGCGGCCCAGGCCGGGCTGCGGGAGCGTTTTCCGGCCCTGACCCACGTCAGCGACTTTCTTTGACAAGGCAAACAATTCGATATGGATGACATGACCAAGGACGCCCTTGAGCTTGCAACCCGCCGCCTGCTGGTTCCCAACGGAATCGAGCTGGGCGACCTCGAGCGCCTGCTCGGTCAGCTCATGGGGCCCGCGGTGGATGCCGCCGATCTGTACTTCCAGCTGGTCCGGCACGAATCCTGGACGCTGGAAGACGGCATCGTGAAGGAGGGCGGTCACGGCATCGATCAGGGCGTGGGCCTGCGGGCCATGAGCGGAGAGAAGACCGGCTTCGCTTATTCGGACGAAATTCTGCTGCCGGCCCTGAGCACAGCCTCCCATGCCGCCCGGGCCATCGCCCGGCAGGGCCAGTCACGATCGGTCCAGGCCTGGAGTGCGACCCGGCCGGCGGCTCTCTACGCCCCGGCCGACCCTCTCGGGACTCTCGAGGATTCCGCCAAGGTCGCGCTGCTCGAGCGCATAGACGCCGAGACCCGCCGGCAGGACCCTCGGGTCAAGGAGGTCGTCGTCAGCCTGGCCGGCGTACACGAGGTCATTCTCGTGGCCGGCAGTGACGGAACCCTGGCCGGGGACATCAGGCCGCTGATGCGGCTGAATGTCTCGGTGATCGTGGAACAGGACGGGCGGCGGGAGAGCGGGTTTGCCGGCGGCGGCGGCCGCTTTGGCTACGGTTGGCTCGAAGAGGATAATCGGGCGTTTGCGTTCGCCCGCGAGGCTGTTCGCCAGGCCATCGTCAATCTGGACGCGGTCCCGGCACCGGCGGGCACGATGACGGTGGTACTGGGGCCCGGATGGCCGGGCGTGCTCTTGCACGAAGCGATCGGCCACGGCCTCGAGGGCGATTTCAATCGCCGTGGCACGTCGGCGTTCTCGGGCAGGGTCGGCGAGTCGGTGGCCTCATCGCTGTGCACGGTCGTGGACGACGGTACCCTGTCGAACCGGCGCGGCTCTCTCACGATCGACGACGAGGGCACCTCTAGCCAGTGCACCACGTTGATCGAAAACGGGGTGCTCAAGGGCTATATGCAGGACAAGCTCAATGCCCGTCTCAGCGGCACCGTCTCCACGGGCAACGGCCGGCGCGAAAGTTTCGCCCATCTTCCCATGCCGCGCATGACCAACACCTACATGCTGCCCGGGCCCCACGACCCGGGTGAAATCATCGCGAGCGTCAGCAACGGTCTGTATGCCTCCAATTTCGGCGGCGGGCAGGTGGACATCACGTCCGGAAAATTTGTGTTCTCCGCCAGCGAAGCCTACCTGATCGAAAACGGCAGAATTACCCAGCCGGTGAAGGGTGCCACCCTGATCGGCAATGGTCCGGACGTGCTGACCCGGGTCGCGATGGTTGGCGACGATCTGGCCCTGGATGAGGGCGTGGGTGTCTGCGGCAAGGACGGTCAGAGCGTGCCTGTGGGGGTGGGGCAGCCCACCCTGCGTGTCGACGGACTGACGGTCGGCGGAACCAGCGCCTGAGCCCCGATTTCCCGGCCTCCCTGGCTCGGGCCTCCGTGTCGCCTACCCGACAAATTATGCAGAATTGGTCAAATTCGACCAGATATTGACACTGATTCACGGCTCGCTAATATGAAGCCCCGGCGGTTGCCGGACGGACTTGGCATCCAGTACACGGACGTAGGCCGCCCACGGGGCTCCACAGGGACGTGGACCCGATTTTCTACCCTTCCTGACCCGCCCGGCGCGCATCGGCAGCCGCACTGTCCGGGGTCAGCCGCCGGAAGGTGAATTCAAACTCCCCGATAGAGAACGACTCGCCGTCGCCGAGCCGCTGTCGGTCCACGCGCTTCGAGCCGACCTGGATCCCGTTGGTGCTGCGCAGGTCCTCGACGAGGATCCCGTCGCGATCGCAAATTACCTGTGCGTGGTGGCGGCTGATGTACTGGCTGTCGACCGGAATGTCGTTGTCGTGCGTCCGGCCGAGGATGCTTCGGCCCTCGCGCAGCGGGTAGTCGGCGATGTGCCGGCCCTTCCGGCTCAGAATCAGGTAGCCCACCGCTTCCCCCTGGAGCGCGCGAACCGGTGACGGCGCGGCCGGGGAGGACGGAGTTTTGCGGACCCGTGCATCGAATTCGGGCCACCCCAGTTCGGCGATGGCCTGCTGTATCGACGCGGTGTCCACACCGGCCTGCTCGTCGGCGAATGCACAGATCAGGGC
>JARFQW010000151.1 GCA_029287575.1 Gammaproteobacteria bacterium
ACCAACTGCAGCCAGTGCCACCGGCCCGGCGGGCCGACGCCCACGGGAATGGACTTGCGCTGGACCGTGGCCCTGCAG
The DNA here is from genome assembly GCA_029287575.1 of Gammaproteobacteria bacterium. Lineage (GTDB taxonomy): Bacteria > Pseudomonadota > Gammaproteobacteria > Steroidobacterales > XN24 > JARFQW01. Next base: position 79 of record JARFQW010000151.1, read on the forward strand.
GACACGAACACCTGCGGCGTGCCCGCCACCGGGGGACACATGGGCATGATGGGTGGCCTCCGCATCGACCCCGGCGCGGGCGCCCGCTCGGTCGTCGTGCATCGAATGGGCCGGCGGGATGCGGGCGGCATGCCACCGATCGGTTCGGCCGTCGTGGACGCCGACGGCCTTGGCCTGGTTTCCGCATGGATCGACAGCCTGACCGGCTGCAACTGACGGGGGCGGCCGGGTTGAGCGCGCTGCTTGTTTCCGTGCTGGTCGCGCTGGGCTATGCCGGCCTGGTTCTCGGCGTGCAACGAACCGTCATGTACCCCGCGCCCGCGGCGCCGCCGGTGGCCCCAGTGCTCGATGGTACCGGCGCCGAGCGGATAGCGCTGGGCCCGGCGGGCGAGCGGGAGGCCTGGCTCCTGGCCCCGATGATCGAGGGCACCGGCCCGGCGCCGGCCGTGCTGTTTTCCCATGCGAATGCCGAAATCATCGATGACTGGCTGCATGCCTTCGGCCCGTTGCGGAGCGAGGGTTTTGCCGTGCTGCTCGTCGAATATCCGGGCTACGGGCGCACCCCGGGCAAGCCTACCGAGGCAACGGTCACCGAGGCGGTCATTGCGGGATATGACGCCCTGACCCGGCGGCCGGACATCGACAGCGCAAGGATCGCGGCGTGGGGCCGTTCCCTTGGCGGCGGCCCGGCCTGTAACCTGGCGGCGGCCCGGCCCGTTTCCGCACTCGTCCTGGAGTCCACGTTTTCCAGCGCCCGATCTCTGGCCATGCGCTCCGGCGTTCTGCCGTTCCTGGTGCTCGACCCCTGGGACAATCTTGCATGTCTTGCCCGGTACAGCGGACCGTTGCTCGTGATTCACGGGGAACAGGACACGCTGATCCCGCCGTCCCATGGCCGGCGCCTGGCAGCGGCCGTGGAGGGCGCCCAATGGCTGGGTCTGCCCTGCGGCCACAATGACTGCCCGAGACCGTGGGATGCCGTTGTCGAATTTCTGAGCGCCCCGGTCGATGGCGGTCACGATCCCCCTGGCCCGTGACCGCCGCAGGGTCCGGATCGGAAAGTCCGGATCGACCCCGGAAATTCGTTACCCTACTTCCCGGACCCGATCATCAAATCCCTGTAGCAGGAGAACACAGCCCGGTGACTGACGAACAGACCGAACGCGAGTTTCGCGAAACCGCCGATACGTTTATCAAGCTGGCCAACGAACACATCGAATCGCAGTCGAAAGAGAACGTGGGCATGGCGCTTCTGTACGCGGCGTCGCGCTTCAACGCCTTCGTGGTGGCCGCCCATAACGACAATCTGAAGGACTACGAGGGGGACCATGACCGCGCCATCGGCTTTTTCATGGTCGAGTACCTGCGGATGCTCAAGGAGAATCTGGAGGACTACAAGCGGGCCTACAAGGACCAGCAGGAGGCCGCGGACCCGGGGTCCGGCGCTTAGGACCGGTCCGGCCGCCAGGCTGCGCGCCACCGGGAGTGTGGGTCAGATTGGACCGTCAGGGGCCGTCAGGCTGAAAAGCCAAGGCGGTGTCTTCGATGGTCCGGGATGGCGGCGTCCGTTCCTCTGCCTTCATCGCCCCCGGGGCCGTTGAGCCAAGGATCAGGTCGGCCGCCTTTTCCGCGATCATGATCGTCGGCGCATTGGTGTTGCCGCTGATCAGCGTCGGCATGATGGAGGCATCTACCACCCGCAGTCCCTCGACGCCATGAACCCGGAGTTCGGCGTCCACGACGGCCAGATCGTCGGCGCCCATCTTGCAGGTACCTACCGGGTGGTACACGAGGCCGAGCCGCTCCTTGGCTTTTGTCAGGAGTTCCTCGTCGGTGCGGGCCGCCGGCCCCGGATGCAGCTCTTCCCCGCGCCAGGGCCCGAATGCCGGTGCCGCGAGAATCTTGCGGGCCAGCCTCAGACCCTCCACGAGAGATCTCCGGTCGGCTTCCTCGGTGAGGAAATTGAAATCGATCACCGGCGCCGCGTCGGGGTCCGCCGAGGCGAGGGTCAGGTGGCCACGGCTCTCGGGGCGCAGCACACAGACGTGCAGCGTGTAGCCGTTGCGGCTCAGCAGCCTGAAATCGCGGCCGCAGTCGTCGAAGAGGAGGGGCACGAAATGCAGCTGCACGTCGGGGACATCAAGCTCCGGACGGGTTTTCAGGAATGCGCCCGTGTCGGTAATGGAGGCGGCCAGTTTGCCGGTGCGCCCCTGCAGGTATCTGAAAACCTCCGGCAGCATGCGGGCGAGTCCGCCGGGCGAACTGGCGAAACCGTCCCCCTTGAGGCTGGCCTGCAGCACGCAGGCATCCACGTGCTCCTGCAGATTGCGGCCGACACCGGGCAGGGCGTGAAGGGTGTCGATCCCGTGTTCACGGAGCTGATCCGGGTCGCCGATGCCGGACAGCATGAGAAGCTGAGGTGAGTTGAAGGCGCCGCCGCTGACGATCACCTCACGGCGCGCTCTTATGACGTGTTCTCCGCCCCTGCAGCGGTACGTCACACCCTTGGCCGCGCCGTCGTCCAGCAGGATCCGGCTGGCAAGGGCGCCGGTGAGGACCGTCAGGTTCGATCGTGACCGGGCGGGTTTCAGGAACGCGCGCGAGACGCCGCAGCGCCGTCCGCCGTCGATGGTGAACTGGAACACTCCCGCGCCTTCCAGTTCGGGGCCATTGAAGTCCGGGTTCGCCGGGAATCCAGCTTCTTCGGCGGCCCTCAGGAACACTTTGCTGAGTGCATAGGGCGGATCGCAGTCGCTCACTACCAGCGGCCCGTCGGCGCCGTGCAGCGCCGATGCGCCGCGCACGTTGCCCTCCGAGCGCCTGAAGTAGGGCAGTACCTCATCCCAGCTCCACCCGGCGTTGCCGGCCGCCGCCCAGCGGTCGTAGTCGGAGGCATGGCCGCGGATGTAGATCATGGCGTTGACCGCGCTGGAGCCGCCCAGGGTCTTGCCGCGGGGGCAGAACACCGGCTGGCCATGGCGAATGTCCGGCTGCGTGGTGGAGTCATAGCGCCAGTTGTACTTGCGGCTGAACATGAAGTACGCGAAGGCACCGGGAATGCCAATAAAGGGCGACCGGTCCTCGGGGCCCGCCTCTAGCAGGCAGACGGAGACCCCGGGATCCGCTGAGAGCCGGTTTGCGAGCACGCAGCCCGCTGAGCCGGCGCCCACGATTACGTAGTCGAATTCGTTCATGATTCAGCTCCTCCCGGTCGTGTCGCGCTGCGCGGGCCGCTGACTTCCCTCTCCGCGGGCCTTCCGAGGGGTCAGGTGACCGCGCCCCTGGATGCGCAGCTCACCAGCCGGGCGTACTTCCTCAGGACCGCGCCCGCCGGATGGGTGTCCGGCTCCCAGGAGTCCAGCCTGCGGCGGATCTCTTCGTCATCGACGAGCAGATTGATCTCCCGCCGGCGTGCGTCGATGACAATCTCATCGCCGTCCTCGACGATGGCAATCGGCCCGCCGGCTGCCGCCTCGGGGGCGACGTGGCCGACGACGAATCCATGGCTGCCGCCGGAGAAGCGCCCGTCGGTGATCAGCGCGACCGAGTCACCCAGTCCCTTGCCCATAATGGCCGACGTGGGACTCAGCATTTCCCGCATGCCCGGTCCGCCCCTGGGGCCCTCGTAGCGGATCACGAGCACCTGGCCGGCCGCCACTCCGCCACCGAGAATATCCGCCAGGGCCTCTTCCTCGGAACCATACACCTTCGCCGTGCCCCGGAATGACTCGCCCTCCTTGCCCGTAATCTTGGCCACGGCGCCGTCGGGGGCGAGATTGCCGGTGAGGACGACCAGGTGGCTCTCCGGCTTGATCGGATCCGAGAGGGGACGCACCACCGTCTGGTCCTGCGGATACGGTGCGACGTCCGCAAGGTCCTCGGCCAGGGTCCGGCCGCTGACAGTCAGGCATCCCCCATGCAGCAGACCCTCGTCCAGCAGGGTTTTCATGAGCGGCCGGATTCCGCCGATGGCAATCAGCTCCGACATGAGATAGCGGCCGCTGGGCTTGAGGTCCGCCAGCACCGGAACTTTTTCTCCCACGCGCGTGAAGTCCGCCAGTTCCAGGGGGACACCGGCGGCGTCGGCGATGGCGAGCAGGTGCAGGACCGCGTTGGTGGAGCCGCCCAGGGCAACGGTAACCGCGATGGCGTTCTCGAAAGCTTCCCGGCAGAGAATGTCCCGCGGCCGGATGCCTTGTTCCAGCAATGCACAGACGGCGGCGCCCGCGCGCCGGGCGTCAGCGAGTTTTGCGTCCCCGACCGCCTCCTGGGCGGAGCTGTTGGGCAGGCTCAGACCCAGGGCCTCGATGGCCGAAGCCATCGTGTTGGCGGTGTACATGCCGCCGCAGGAGCCCGGCCCGGGGATGGCGGTGCGCTCGACCTCCAGGAGCTGGGCGTCGCTGACCCGGCCCGCCGCGTGGCCGCCGACCGCCTCGAATACCGAGATGATGTCCCGGCGCTCCGCGCCCGGGCGGATGGTGCCGCCGTAAACGAAGACCGCCGGCCGGTTCATGCGGGCCATGGCCATCACGCACGCGGGCATGTTCTTGTCGCAGCCGCCGATCGCCACAAGCCCGTCGAGACCTTCGGCCTCCACGACCGTCTCGATGGAATCCGCGATCACTTCCCGGGATACCAGCGAGTAGCGCATGCCCGCCGTGCACATGGAAATGCCGTCGGACACGGTGATGGTGTTGAAAATCAGGCTCTTGCCCCCGGCCTCGTCGGCGCCGGCGGCCGCGGCCTTGGCGAGTGTGTCGATGTGCATATTGCAGGGCGTGACCTGGCTCCACGTGGACGCGACCCCGATCTGGGGCTTGCCGAAGTCGGCATCGGTGAAGCCGACGGCACGGAGCATGGCCCGGCTGGGTGCGCGGGTTACACCGTCTACTACGGCGCGGGAGTGCTCTCTGGGGTCTTTTTTGCTCATATCCGCCGGTCCGGGAAATGGGTGTGCATATATAAGGTGTTAAATCGGATGTTTTTGCCGCACTGCATCGAAGCGGTCACAAAGCAGGCAATTAGTTGTTGACTCGGGCAAAACGCTCGTGCTTAGAATCGCCTCAACGCAGGATACAGATCAGCCCGAAGACTCAACCGTTTTGAAGCCAATGTCTACCCGAATCGCCTACAGACGACGCCAGGATGCCGCGGTGACCGCCGCCCGCGCCGGCGTGCCTGCGCGCGAATCCCTTATTGCGCTTATTAGCCTCCTTATCCTCGTCCTCGTAGTAGGGACACGCGGGGTCATGGTCTAGCGCACGCCTAACAAGCAAACCGAACACCAGAAACCCCGCGACCGGCAACGGAAGCGGGGTTTTTTTTACCCAGGACTTTTACCGAACCATCACCACCACCGGATTGAACGCAAGGAACACCAGGAGCCGTCATGAAGATTTTCGATGAGACCGACGTTGACCCCCGCATCACCAGAGGACTCAAAGTGGCCGTCATCGGTTACGGGAGCCAGGGCCGGGCGCACGCGCGCAATCTGGCCGACAGCGGCTGCGAGGTGACCGTCGGACTGCGGCCGGAGGGCAAGAGCTGGGCGCGGGCCACCGCCGACGGCATGCGGGTGGCTACGCCGGCCGAGGCGGCCGAGGGTGCCGATATCGTGGCCCTGCTGACCCCGGACATGGCCCAGCCGGCTGCCTACGAGGCGGTGAAGGGCAGTCTGAAGCCCGGTTGCGCCATCCTGTTCGCCCACGGCTTCAACGTGCACTACGGCCGAATCAAGCCCGAATCCGGCCACGACGTCATTCTGGTGGCGCCCAAGGGGCCGGGTGATCTGGTCCGCCGCCAGTATCAGGAAGGCCGGGGCGTGCCCTGCCTGATGGCGGTGGCCCAGGACGCCACCGGCAAGGCCCGTGAGCGGGCCCTGGCCTACGCCCACGGCGTCGGCGGCACCCGGGGCGGGGTCCTGGAGACGACGTTTGCCGAGGAAACCGAGACCGACCTGTTCGGCGAGCAGGCGGTCCTGTGCGGCGGCGTCACCGAGCTGGTCCTGCAGGGATTCGAAACGCTGACCGACGCGGGCTATCAGCCCGAGGTGGCCTACTTCGAATGCATGCACGAGCTGAAGCTGATCGTGGATCTGCTGCACGAGGGCGGCCTGGCGAAGATGCACGAGTTCATCAGCGAAACCGCCAAGTACGGTGACCTGACGCGGGGTCCCCGGGTCGTGGACGACCACACCCGCGAAAAAATGCGCGAGGTGCTGACCGATATTCAGGACGGCACCTTCGCCCGGCAGTGGACGGAGGAATACGAGTCCGGGATGAAGGAGTACGAGGCCATGATGAACAAGGACCTCGAGCACCCCGTGGAGAAAGTCGGCCGTGATCTGCGGGCACGCATGTCCTGGCTGAAGGCCCGCAAGCAGGCCGCGGCCTAGGGGCTGATACGATGAAAGGCGCCCAACTGCTGGTCAAAGCCCTCGAACAGGAAGGGGTCGAGACCATTTTCGGCTATCCCGGCGGCGCGATCATGCCCGTCTATGACGCGCTGACCGAATCGCCGCTGCGGCACATCCTGACCCGCCACGAGCAGGGCGCCGTATTCGCCGCCGACGCCTATGCCCGGGTCACCGGCCGACCGGGCGTCTGTATGGCGACGTCCGGTCCCGGCGCGACCAACCTGGTCACGGGCATCGCCAACGCATTTCTGGACTCCGTGCCGATCGTGGCCATCACCGGCCAGGTGCCTACCGGGCTGATGGGAACGGACGCCTTCCAGGAAGTCGACATCTTCGGCATGACGATGCCGATCGTGAAGCACAGCTACCTGATCCGGTCGGTCGAGGACATTCCGCGCATCATCGGCGAGGCGTTCCACGTGGCCCGGGAGGGACGCCCCGGTCCCGTGCTGATCGATCTGCCCAAGGACGTCGCCAACGCAGAGACGGAGCTGGCCGCTTTGTTCGAGATGCCCCGGCCCGGGACCGGGGCGGCGGATCCCGCGCAGCTGGCAGCTGCCCGGCAGCTGATCCGGTCCGCCCGCCGCCCGGTCCTGTACGTTGGCGGTGGTGTCGGAATCGCCGGAGCGGTGCCGGAGTTCCGGGCCTACGCCCAGGCCAGCGGCATTCCGGTCGTGGCGACGCTCAAGGGTCTGGGTGCCGTCCCGACCCGGGATCCTCACTTCATCGGCATGCTCGGCATGCACGGCACGGTTGCCGCCAACTACACCGTCCAGGAGTCCGATCTGCTGATCTGCGTCGGCGCGCGTTTCGATGACCGTGCGACCGGCCGGCTGGACGGGTTCGCACCGAATGCCCGGGTGATTCACATGGATGCCGACGCCGCGGAAATCGGCAAACTCCGGCAGACTGATGCGGCGCTGCTGGGTGATCTGAGGACTGCATTGCCGGCCCTGCCGACGGATCTGTCCATTTCGGACTGGCAGCGCACCTGCCGGCAGCGCAAGACGGCCCATGCCTGGCGATACGACGCGCCTGGTGACGGTATCTACATGCCTGACATGTTGCGGCGGATTTCGGCGGCCGACCGGGACCTGACGATTACCTGCGACGTGGGTCAGCATCAGATGTGGGTGGCTCAGCACTGCCAGTTCGACCGGCCGGATCAGCACCTGACCAGCGCGGGCCTGGGCGCCATGGGCTTCGGTGTGCCCGCGGGCATCGGCGCACTGATCGCCAATCCCGGAAGCCGCGTCCTGACGGTCAGCGGCGACGGCTCGATCATGATGAATATCCAGGAGCTGGCGACGCTGCGCCGCTATGACCTGCCGCTGAAAATCCTGCTGGTGGACAACGCGTCCCTCGGCATGGTCCGCCAGTGGCAGGAGCTGTTCCACAACGAGCGCTACAGCGAAGTGGATCTATCCGATAACCCGGACTTCGTGCAGGTCGCGAAGTCCTTCGGGATCGACGCATTCCGGGTCACCCGTCGCGACGAAGTGGATGGCGCCATCGAACGGCTGCTGCATGCTGAGGACGCGATACTGGCCCACGTCTGTATCGACCCCACGGCCAATGTCTGGCCGCTGGTCCCCCCCGGCCAGACCAACGATGTGATGATGGAGGAAGCGAGCGCATGAACCACACCCTGAAACTGACCATACAGCGAGTGGAAGGAGCCGTGATCCGGACGCTCGGGCTCATCGAGCGGCGTGGCTTCTCGGTGACCTCCATCAACACTGCCTCGGACGAGGCGTCTCCTCACATGGAGATGACGCTGGAAATCCATTCGCCGCAGCGGTCTGTAGAGACCCTCGCGCGGCACGTCGAGAAGCTGTTCGATGTTTCCGACGTCCACCTGATTGCCGCCCACGCACCGGCGGCACCGATGAAGGAGAGCGTGGCATGCTGAATTCCCCCACGACACCCGGTGCCGCGGCTGCCACGCTGGCCCGGCACACCGAACCGGCGCACCCGGTCTCCGTCGACGACGTGCGCCGTGCCCACACGGTGATCATGGAGCACGTGTCGCCCACCCCGACGTTGAGTCACCCGTTGCTCAACGACGCGCTGGGATTCGAGTCCTTCATCAAGCTGGAGAACGCCCACACCGTGGGTTCCTGCAAGATCCGCGGCGCGCTGAACCTCCTCGCCGCCATGTCAGAGGACGAGCGGGCCCGCGGCCTCGTGACGGCCACGTCGGGCAACCACGGTCACGCCATGGCCCGGGCCGCCCAGATCTTCGGCGCACAGCTGACGGCTTTCGTGCCGAAGAACAACAGCCGGGAACGCAACCGGGTTATGGCGGGACTCGGCGCGGAGGTCGTCGAGGCCGGCCATGATTTCGATGCCGCCATGCGCGCCGCGGAGCGTTATGCGAAGAGCCATGGTGCCCGGCTGGTCCATCCGGCGCTGGAACCGGAACTCATGGCGGGGGTGGCGACCCTGGCTCTGGAGATGATCGAGCAGAGCGAGCCTCTGGATGCGCTGTTCCTGCCCGTGGGCGGCGGCCTGGCCGCCGCCGGCACGGCGATCGTGTTCAAGACCCTGAGCCCCCAGACACGCTTGTATGGCGTGCAGTCGGAGAACGCGCCAGCCATGCATCATGCCTGGCATACCGGGGAGCGCAGGGCATTTGCCGTCGCGGGGACGGTTGCTGACGGTCTCGCGCTGCGCACACCGGTGGAGTACACACTCGGTGTGCTCGAAAACACTCTCGACGGCATGATGCTGGTATCCGAGGCGGCGGTTTATGACGCCATCCGGACCTATGCAACCACGATCCACCAGATCGCCGACGGGGCCGCGGCCGTGGCGCTGGCGGCGGCCGCCGGCATGCGCGAAGAGCTGGCCGGCCAGCGGGTGGGCCTGGTCCTGACCGGAGGGAATATCGAGGCGGAAACCCTGCAGCACATCCTGGGCGGCGGTACGCCTCGCCACCACCCCCAGGCGATGCCCTACTACCCGATTACGGAGCTGTCGTATGGGTATTGAGGAACAGCAGACCGCGCCGGGCGCCACGGATCGTCTGGTCGTTTTCGACACTACCCTGCGAGACGGCGAGCAGGCGCCCGGATGCAGCATGACGCACCGGGAAAAACTGCGGGTGGCCCGGGCCCTGGCCGATCTCGGCGTGGATATCATCGAGGCCGGGTTTCCCGCCGCCTCGAACGGCGACTTCGACTCCGTCAGCAGCATCGCCCGGGAAATCCGCGGCCCCGCCATCTGCGGCCTGGCCCGCTGCCACGAGAAAGACATTCGCCGCGCCTGGGAAGCGCTGCAGCACGCCGAGCGGGCGCGGATCCATGTCTTTATCGCAACCAGCCCGATCCATCGCAAGTTCAAGCTCAAGCTGTCCCGGGAGGAGGTGATCCGCCGCGCCGTGGAGGGCGTGCGCATCGCCCGCGAATTCTGCGCCGACGTGGAGTTCTCCGCCGAGGATGCCGCCCGCACGGAGCGGGGCTACCTGGCCGAGGTGTTGTCCGCCGTTATCGAGGCGGGGGCGGGTACGATCAACGTGCCCGATACCGTGGGTTATGCGATGCCGGGGGAGTTCGCCAGCCGCATCGCCTATCTGCGCGAGCACGTGCACAACGTGGACCAGGCGGTGATCAGCGTGCACTGCCACGACGATCTGGGGCTGGCGGTCGCCAACAGCCTGGCGGCAGTGGAGTCCGGTGCCAGGCAGGTCGAGTGCACCGTCAACGGTATCGGCGAACGGGCCGGCAACTGCGCCCTCGAAGAGGTCGTGATGGCCGTGCGCACCCGCAGCGAGCATATGGGTGTGACCACGAATATCGACACCACGCGCCTCTACCCGGCCAGCCGCCTGGTGGCGGCGGTCACCGGCGTACAGGTGCCCCGCAACAAGGCGGTGGTCGGGGACAACGCGTTCGCCCATGAGGCGGGCATTCATCAGCACGGCATGCTGGCTCACCAGGAAACCTACGAGATCATGCGCCCCGAGGACGTGGGCATGGGCCGAAGCCGGCTGGTGCTGGGCAAGCACAGCGGCCGGCACGCGTTTCGTGAGCGCATCGGTTCCCTGGGACTGGAGCTGGATGAGCCAGAACTGGATAGGGCCTTCATGGCCTTCAAGCAGCTGGCCGACCGCAAAAAGCAGGTCTACGACGAGGACATCGAGGCGCTGGTCCTGCGCTCGGACGCCGCGGAAGTCGGCGAGTGGCGGGTGGCCGGCATTGCGATCCGCTCCGGGGGCCCGGGGCCGGCCAGTGCCGAGGTGGAAGTGATCCATGCGGACGGCCGACGGGTTCAGGCTCAGGCCACCGGCGACGGTCCGGTGGCGGCCGCATTCCGCGCTATCGACACGGTGACGGGCCTCGACTGTGAGCTGAAGAGTTTCGACATCCGCAATGTCACCGACGGGGATGATGCGCAGGGCGAAGCGGTGGTCACCGTCGGCCACGGTGGCCGGGTCTTCCAGGGCAAGGGTTTTGACACCGACATCATCGTGGCCAGCGCCCAGGCGTACATACAGGCGATCAACAGGATCTGTGCCCTGGCCCCGGGGCACACCACGTTCGATGCGGCGGAATCGGCCTGAACGGCCGGGATTGGAGAAAACAGCTGTGAGTAGCGAAGCCAAGGGATTTATCTGGTTCAACGGAAAGATGGTGCCGTTCGCCGACGCCAGGGTGCACGTGCTCTCGCACGCCCTGCACTATGGATCGTCGGTATTCGAGGGTATCCGCGTCTACGAGACGCCTGCCGGCTCACGGGTATTCCGCCTGCGCGACCACATGACCCGGATGTACAACTCCGCACGGCTGTACCGTATCGAGATCCCCTATGAGCTGTCCGAAATCGAGGCGGCCTGCAAGGAGGCCGTGGTCTGCAACGGCTTCGATCGCGGCGCGTACCTTCGTCCCATCGCGTTTCGCGGCATGGCCGGCCTGGGCCTCGCGGCACCCGCGGATTCGCCGGTGGACGTGGCCATCGCCGCCATCGAATGGGGTGCCTACCTCGGTGAGGAGGGACTCAAGAACGGCGTGGACGTGTGTGTGTCTTCCTGGCAGCGGGTCGCGCCCAACACGATTCCGTCCGGCGCCAAGGCGGGCGGCACGTACCTTTCCAGCCAGCTGATCAGCATGGAAGCGAAGCGCAACGGTTTCGCGGAGGGTATCGGGCTGACCACCGATGGCACGGTGGGTGAAGGTGCGGGGGAAAATCTTTTCCTCATCAAGGACGGCCGGCTCATGACCCCGCCGGCGGCCTCTTCGATTCTCGCCGGCATCACCCGTGACACCGTGATGTGTCTTGCCCGGGATGCCGGCTTCGAAGTGGTGGAGCAGGCGATCCCCAGGGAGATGCTGTATTTCGCCGACGAGCTGTTTTTCACCGGCACCGCGGCGGAGATCACGCCCATCCGGTCGGTCGACCGGATCGAGATCGGTACGGGCACCCGGGGCCCGGTGACCGAGATCCTGCAAAACCAGTTTTTCGGACTGTTCTCCGGCAAGACCCCGGATACCCGCGGCTGGCTGGACCCCGTCGAGCCGGCCATGCGCCCGTCGGTGGCGGTCTGATGCCGTCCGATATGCCGGGGGTGAAACCCCGCACGCTGTTCGAGAAGGTCTGGGATGCCCACGTGGTCGAGGCGGAAACCGCGGAGACGCCGGCGATCCTCTATGTGGATCTGCATCTCGTTCACGAGGTGACCTCGCCCCAGGCCTTCGCGCTGCTGAGGGCGCAGGGGCTGCCGGTTCGGCGCCCCGAGCGCACGCTGGCCACGGTGGATCACGCCATCCCGACGGATTCCGCCACCTGGCGGGCCGGACTGGTCAGGATGCCGGAGGCGGCGAGAGCGCAGATTCGCACGCTCGGTGACAACTGCGCCGATGCCGACATCGAGCTTCTCGGCATCAACAGCTCGCGGCGCGGTATCGTGCATGTGATCGGCCCCGAGCAGGGCGCGACGCAGCCCGGAATGACCATTGTCTGCGGTGACAGCCACACCACGACCCACGGGGCCTTCGGCGCGCTCGCCTTTGGTATCGGGACCACCGAAGTCGGCCATGTCCTCGCCACCCAGTGCCTGCTGCAGCGCCGCCCACGTACGCTCAACGTGATCCTCGACGGCCGGCTGCCCGAGGGCGTGACCGCCAAGGACGCGGTGCTGGCGGTCATCGGCACGATCGGTGTGGACGGGGGTACCGGTTTCGTCATCGAGTTTTCCGGATCAGCGGTACGGGCCATGGACATGGACCAGCGGATGACCCTGTGCAACATGGCTATCGAAGCCGGTGCAAGATCGGGGATGGTGGCCCCGGACGACACAACCTTCGAATACCTGGCGGGTCGGCCGAAGGCGCCGAAGGGCAAGGCGTGGGACGAGGCGGTCGCCCGCTGGCGGCAGCTCGCAACGGATCCCGGCGCAACCTACGATGCGGAGGTTCGGCTCGACGTGTCCCGGCTCGAGCCGCAGATTACCTGGGGTACCGATCCGGGCATGGTGACACCGGTCACCGGCAGCATCCCGGAAGCGCCGGCGGGCAGTCCGGCGGCCCGTGCGGTCGACTACATGGGCATGGCTCCGGAAAGCTGCATGCAGGGTCAGCCGGTGGACGTCGTTTTTATCGGCAGCTGCACTAATTCCCGCCTGACCGATCTGCGTGACGCGGCCCGCGTCCTCGAGGGCCGCAAGGTGGCCCAGGGAGTCCGCATGCTGGTCGTACCCGGGTCCCAGGCCACCAAGCGCAAGGCGGAGGCAGAGGGCCTGCATCGGATTTTCGAGGCCGCAGGGGCTGAATGGCACGAGTCCGGATGCTCGCTGTGTATCGCGATGAATGGTGATCGGGCGCGGCCCGGAGAAGTGGTGGTGAGTACGAGCAACCGCAACTTCGAAGGCCGTCAGGGAACCGGTGCTCGAACGCTGCTGGCCAGCCCGCTGACCGCGGCCGCCGCGGCGGTCGCCGGTGTGGTCACGGATCCCCGCCCGTACCTCAACAGCCACCGGCGGATCGCCTGATGGAACCGTTCAAGACACTCAAATCACGCACCGTTGTCCTGGCCCAGCCGAACATCGACACGGACCAGATCATTCCCGCGCGCTACCTGACGACCACGCGACGTGACGGCCTTGGCGCAGGCCTGTTCGCTGATCGGCGATTTGACGGCGACGGCCGGCCACGGCCCGATTTTCCCCTCAACCGGCCCGAGGTGGCGGATTGCGAGATTCTGCTCGCCGGTCACAACTTCGGTTGCGGCTCGTCCCGCGAACATGCGCCCTGGGCGCTTCTGGACTATGGCTTCAGGGCCGTAATCAGCACGGGTATTGCGGATATCTTTCGGAGCAACGCGCTGCGCAACGGCCTGCTGCCCGTGGTGGTCAGCGAAACCCAGTGGAACACGCTGGCGGGCTTCGAAGGCGAGCAGATCGAGATCGATCTGGAAGCCTCGACTGTGACCGCCCCGAGCGGGGAACGAATGGCCTTCGAGGTCGAGCCCTTCGGCCGTTTCTGCCTGCTCAACGGCACTGACCCGCTGGGTTTCCTGCGGTCCCGCGAGGACCGGATTACCGCCTTCGAGGAGAGCGGCCCTTGGCGCCGTTGATCGTGCTGCTGCCGGGTGACGGCATCGGCCCGGAAGTCAGCTCCGCTGCCCAGGCCGTGCTGGTTGCCGTGGGCGAGGTATTCGGACGGTCACTGCGTTTCGAGGTGCACGAGATCGGCGGTGCCGCCATCGATGCCTGCGGTGAG
>JARFQW010000094.1 GCA_029287575.1 Gammaproteobacteria bacterium
GGCGGCGGCTGTCCGCTGGGCCATGCCCGGCGAGCACAATGCGGAGAATGCGTCAGCGGCCCTGCTCGCGGCGCGCCACGCGGGCGTGCCGCTGGAGGCCGGCGCCGAGGCCCTCGGCCGCTTCCGCGGCGTACGGCGCCGGCTCGAACTGCGCGGCGCGGTGAACGACGTCAGGGTGTATGACGATTTCGCGCACCACCCGACCGCCGTGGCCCGGACCCTGTCCGGGCTCCGGAAGTCGAGCCCCGGGCGCAGGATCCTTGCCGTCCTGGAGCCGCGCTCGAACACGATGCGCATGGGCGTACACGGGACCCGGCTGGCCGGTGCCTTCACGGACGCCGACCAGGTGTATGTCTACGCCCCCGCCGATCTGAACTGGGACGCGGCGGCGGCTTTGTCTGCCTGCACGCGGCCGGTCACCGCGCTGGAATCGCTGGATGAGCTTGCCGATGCCATCGTCGACTCCGCCCGTCCGGGCGATTCCATTCTCGTGATGAGCAATGGCGGGTTCGGCGGCCTGCACGCGCGCTTGCTGGAGGCACTCGATGCCCGGGAGGCGGTCTCGTGAGCGGGCCCCGGCACGTTGCCCTGGCCATGACCGGCGCTTCTGGCGCTCCCTACGGGCTGACCCTGCTGGATCGCCTGGTGGCGGCGGGCTGCCGCGTCTCCCTGATGCTCTCGCGCCCGGCCCAGGTGGTGCTCGGCATGGAGACCGACCTGGCCGTGCCTGGGCGCAGCGCGGACATGCAGCGTTTCTTTACCGAGCGGTGCGCTGCCGGAGACGGCCAGATCGCTGTCTACGGCCGGGAGCAATGGACCGCCCCCGTGGCCAGCGGCTCGGCGGCGCCCGACGCGATGGTGGTCTGCCCCTGCACCACGGCGACCGCCTCGGCCCTGGCCACCGGCGCGAGCCGGTCCCTGATCGAGCGGGCCGGCGATGTCGTGCTGAAAGAGCGCCGGCCGCTGATACTGGTGGTCCGGGAAATGCCGCTGTCCGTCATTCACCTGGAGAACCTGCTGGCCCTGGCACGGGCGGGTGCGGTCGTGATGCCGGCGGCGCCCGGGTTCTATCATCACCCCGAATCGGTCCAGGACCTCGTGGATTTCGTTGTGGCGAGGGTGCTGGATCACCTGGGCATTCCCCAGGACCTCATCCAGCCCTGGGGCTCAGACGAAGGATGACAGCATCATGCAGATTCCGCTTTTTCCGCTGAACACCGCACTGTTCCCGGGTGGACCGCTGCCGCTGCGGGTATTCGAGCCCCGCTACCTGGACATGGTGAGCCGGTGTCTGAAGAACAACACGGGCTTTGGCGTCGTGCTGCTCAAGAGCGGGGGAGAAGTCGGGCCCGCGGAGTGGCACGGGATCGGCACACTCGCGACCATTGTGGACTGGGACCAGCTGGACGACGGGACGCTGGGCATCACGGCCCTCGGCAGCGCGCGTTTCCGGATCATCCGGCAGCAGCGGCAGCCCGACAGCCTGAACGTGGCCGAAGTCGAGTATCTGCCGGTCGATGTCAGGCAGAGCATACCGGACCGCTACCAGCACCTCGCGCGCCTCGTCGAAGGCGTGCTCGGTGAACTCGGACCCCAGTACCAGTTTGTGGAGCCGGATTTCGAGGATGCCGGCTGGGTCGGTTACCGGCTGGCCGAAATTCTCCCCATCGGCGGAGAACAGCGCCAGCTCCTGCTGGAATTCAGCGATCCGCTGGACCGGCTGTCGGTTCTCGATGCCGTACTGCAGAAACTCAAAGAAGAAGGCGAGGAAGAAGCATGACCAAGCCCGTCATTGCCGCCCGGGCGCCGCTGGCCATCGACGTCACGGCGGACACGCGCTACTGGTGGTGCCGCTGCGGCCGCAGTCAGACTCAGCCGTTTTGTGACGGATCCCACAAGGGTACCGGCCTGGAGCCGCTGGAGTGGACAGCACCCCGGAATGAGCGAGTCTGGTTTTGTGCCTGCAAACAAACCCGTAACGGCCCGTTGTGCGATGGCAGCCACAACCGCCTGGAGACCTCCGACTAGTGGCGGGCAAGCTCGTCTGCGTCCGTCGCTACGCGAGTCCTATTGAGGCCAACATCGTCCGTGGCCTCATCGAGGAAGCCGGCATTCCCGTTCAGCTGGAAGGCGAGGCGCTCGTCGGCGCCTATGCCGGCGTACCGAAAGTTGGTGACGTACGGCTCCTCGTGCGCATCCGGGACGAAGCCGGGGCCCGGGGTCTCATCGAGGCCTACGAGCAGGGGGAGAGCGGGCCCGAATGGACCTGCGAGTCCTGCGGTGAAGCCAACGGCGCCCGGTTCGAGGTCTGCTGGCAATGTGGTGCTGCCGCCGGCGTGACGTCCGGCGGCGCCAGCGCTTGAAGCTGCACGCCACGACGGGTGACATCACCCGTCTCCGGGTGGACGTGGTCGTGAACGCGGCCAATCCCCGCCTGCTGGGGGGCGGCGGTGTGGACGGCGCCATTCATCGGGCTGCCGGCCCGGAACTCCTGAAAGCCTGCCGGCGAATCGGCGGCTGCGCCCCCGGCGAGGCGCGGCTCACCCCGGGCTACCGTCTTCCGGCAACCTGGGTTGCGCATGCAGTGGGCCCGGTCTGGCAGGGCGGCCGGGCCGGCGAGCCGGAGCTGCTGGCCGCCTGCTACCAGAGCGCCCTGGCGCTTGCCGCGGCGAACGACGCGCGCAGCATCGCATTCCCGGCGATCAGCTGCGGCGTCTACGGCTATCCGGCAGACGCCGCCTGCCGGATAGCGGTCGAAACCCTGTCGGCCTGGACCGGACCCCTGCCGGAGGAGGCGTGGCTGGTCGCCTTCGACGACCGGATCAGGGCAGTCTACGAGAAGCTGCTGGGCGCGCCCGCGGTCAGGCCGCCTCCGTTAGTCCGATCATGACATCGCGGGCCGCCGCCACGGTGTCGTCCACGTCCGTCTCGGTATGGGCCAGCGAGACAAACCCGGCCTCGAAAGCCGAGGGCGCCAGGTAGATGCCGGCATCGAGCATGCCGTGAAAGAACTGCTTGAAGCGTTCTCCGTCGCACGCCATGACTTCGTCGTACCGGGTGACCGGTGAGGTGTCGGAGAAGAACACCCCGAACATGCCGCCGGCATGGGCGGTGGCCAGGGGAACGCCCGCTTCGCCGGCCGCCGCCTCCAGCCCTCTGACCAGGCGCCGGGTCGTCGCCGCCAGACGGGTGTAGACATCCTCGTCGGTGAGCTTCGACAGGGTGGCCAGGCCGGCGTGCATGGCCACCGGGTTTCCCGACAGCGTCCCCGCCTGGTAGACCGGGCCCAGCGGGGCGATATGGGCCATGATGTCCTTTCTGCCGCCGAACGCCCCCACCGGCATCCCGCCGCCGATGATCTTGCCCAGGGTGGTCAGGTCGGCGCTGACGCCCGTCACTTCCTGGGCACCGCCTCGGGCTACCCGGAAACCGGTCATCACCTCGTCGAAAATCAGCACCGTGCCATGGCGGTCACATAGGGCGCGCAGTCCTTCCAGGAAGCCCTCCGCCGGGAGCACCATGTTCATGTTGCCCGTGATCGGTTCGACGATCACCGCCGCCAGGGTGTCGCCGTACTCGGCAAAGGCCTGCTCGAGGGCTTCCAGGTCGTTGAAGGGCAGGGTCAGGGTGTCCGCCGCCACCGCCGCGGGGACGCCAGGGGACGTGGGCACACCCAACGTCAGCGCACCGGAGCCCGCTTTGACCAGCAGCGAATCGGAGTGTCCGTGATAGCACCCTTCGAATTTCAGGATGCGGTCCCGGCCGGTAAAACCGCGGGCGAGACGAATGGCGCTCATGGTGGCTTCCGTGCCGGAGCTGACGAACCGCACCTGCTCCATGGAAGGCACCATCTGACAGACCAGCTCCGCCAGCCGGGTCTCCACGACCGTCGGGGCGCCGAAGCTCAGGCCACGGCCGGCTGCGTCACGGACCGCGGCAATCACGTCGGGATGCGCGTGACCGAGAATCATCGGTCCCCAGGAGCCCACGTAGTCGATATAGCGGCGGCCGTCCTCGCCATGGATATAGGCGCCCTGGGCCGAACGAATAAACACGGGCTCTCCGCCGACGGAACGGAACGCGCGCACCGGGGAATTGACGCCGCCGGGGATTACCCGCTGGGCTTCGCTGAAATGGCTCAAGGTCCGACTCCTGCATCTCGTTGATCCGCTATTTTACCGATCCCCGGACGATTTGCGCCCGGCCGGGTCTGCGGGATGTCGCCACGGCCGGGCGCGCTCAGGGGGTCGCTTCCGGGCTGAAGAACGCGCGGGACAGGCGGCGGGCCGCGTCCTCGGAGTCCGCGGGGGCGAACACCGCGGAAATCACCGCCGCTGCATGCGCGCCGGCCGCTGCCACCTGGCCGATATTGCTTTCGGTAATGCCGCCGATGGCCACCACCGGTACGCCGAGCGATGCGCCGTGGGCCAGCAACGCCAGCGGCGCCGTCACCGCACCGGGTTTCGTAGGCGAAGCAAAGACGCTCCCGAAGGCCACGTAGTCAGCCCCCGCCGCCACGGCGGCCCGGGCCGCGTCCGGGTCCGCATAACAGGAAACGCCCACCATCAGATCCGCGTTCCTGCCGGCCCGGATCGTATCGGGATCCGGGTCGTCCCGGCCGACATGCACGCCGTCCGCGCCGACGGCCGAGGCCAGCTCGGGATCGTCGTTGACGATAAATACCGCGCCGGCCTGCGTGCAGAGCGAGCGCAGGACTGCCGCTTCCCGCAGCCGCAGCGCGGCATCCGGATTCTTGTTCCGGTATTGAATGGCCCGGGCGCCACCGCGGATTGCGGCCGCCACGGCCAGCGGGAGAGCCTCATCCGGCGTCAGGTCGGCATCGGTGATGGCGTAGAGGCCCGCTGGCAGGGTGCGCCGGGTCACCGGGCGGGGGCCGCGGTACGCAGAGGCACGTGCTGACCCCGGCCGGGCCGGAATGCCGCGGCAAGGGCAGCCTGGGTCCAGATCTGCGCCGCGTCCACCGCCTCTCCAGGCGACCGCCCCCGCGCCAGCCCGGTCGCGATGGCAGCCGCCAGCGTGCAGCCGGAGCCGTGATACTCGTGAGGGAGCCTTGACCAGGTCCAGCGGCGCACGGTGCCGTCGGCGCCGTACAGCACGTTTTCCACGTCCGCCGACGGCTCATCGCCACCCTTGGCCAGGACGAACCCGCAGCCGCTCTCCAGCAGTCTGCGGGCCCGATCTTCCGGCGTGTCGGCATCCGGCGCGAGGGCCCGGATTTCGTGGGCGTTGGGCGTGACGATGCTCGCCAGCGGCATCAGGCTGTTTACGAGGACGCGCTCGAGGTCCTGTTCGGCGAGTGCCGCACCGCCGGCCGCCACGAGCACCGGATCCAGAACCACGGGCATGGGCTGCTGCGTTTCGGCCAGCACGTGGGCGACAGCACGGGCGATTGCCGCACTGGCCAGCAGCCCGATCTTGACCGCGGCCACGGTCTGGTCCTCCAGCACGGCGCGAATCTGGTCAACGACCAGGTCCGCATCGGCGGGCACGACCGCCGTGGCGTTGCGCGTATCCTGGACGGTCAGCGCGGTGATCACCGGCGCTGGATGGCCGCCGAGCGCGGTCACGGTTTGCAGGTCGGCGGCGACTCCGGCCCCTCCGGAGGGGTCGTTTCCCGCAACGATCAGCACGGTGGGAGGAGAGGACTGGCTCATCGGCGTCGAACCTCCGCTGTCAGCCGGGGTTTCGCTGGGGGCCAAGAGCATGGGAAAATTCCCCGGGTCCCAGCTTGATAGAGATTTCCGGGAGAAGCCATGAAAGCATGGATGTGCGTCATCTGTGGCTACGTTTACGAAGAAGAAGAGGGCGACCCGGAAAGCGGACTTGCTCCGGGAACCCGGTGGCAGGACGTGCCGCTCACCTGGCGCTGTCCGGACTGTGGTGCCGGGAAAGAAGACTTCGAAATGGTCGAGTTATAGCGGGCCGAACCGCCGGATCGGCGGGCGCCGCAACAGAAGACGGTGGCGGCACGGGCTCGGCGCGCCGCGCCGAAGGTCCCGGCCACGCCCAGGGGAGGCGCCGGACCGCGTGGCCGCGGTCCTTGAGCATCTCGATCAGGCTGTCTTCGCCCACGAGGTGCAGGGCGCCGACCACCACGAGTGTCGTACCGCCTTTTTCCGCCCAGGCCTCCACCTGCGGCAGCCAATCCTCGTTGCGGCGCACGACCAGCGTGTCGTAAAGGCTGCCGTAGTCCTCGAACCCCTCGCCGAGCAGCTCGCCGAGCTCGCCGGCATCGCCCCGGTTCCAGGCCTCGATCAGGCCGTCCATGTCCTCCTCCATCCGCCTGGCATCCTGCAGAGTCTGCAGCAGCAGGCGGCGCTGATCGGCCAGCGGCATGCCGTCGAAGATGCCGAGCTGATATTCGATCGTCTCCAGCCCGTGCACGGGTTTGCCGTCCTCGAGGCTGCGGCGGGTGATGTATTGCTCGATGCCGTGTTCGGGGCGGAATCCCAGCCGGACCATCTCGAGATTGGCTATGGTCAGCGCCGCGTACCAGGGTTTGACCGCCATCAGCCGCCGCAGCTCCACGCCGAGCTCGTCGGAAAGCCCGATTGCCTGATCCCAGGGCTCGGTGCCCATCAGGCTCTGGAGTGTTTCGCCGTCGGCCGCAAGACCCATCCGGTGCAGGGCCAGCTGCATGTCCACCGGGTCGAGCTTGCCGAGGTCCAGTTCCAGCACCACCCGGTTCGAGCGCTCGTAGGCGGCCTCGAGTGCGTCCGTCAGCGGGTAGTCCTGGGCCCGGAGCATGTGGACCGAGCCGAGCAGGAGCACTTCCCCGGCGCGGGTCTGCATCTGCCACAGCAGCGGACCGGGCTCGGCGGCGTTTGCCGCCGTCCCGAGCAGGGCAAGAACGCACCCGGCAAGCCGGTTCATGCCGGTTCCCCGGGCGGCCGCCGGTTGCCGAGCGACGCGGTCAGCCAGCTGATTCTCGCCGAGGATTCCAGCGAGGCGGCCCGCTTGTAGGCCTCGTCGAGGCTCCGTCCCCAGGCATAAATGCCGTGCCCGCGAACCAGGGCAACGGGGAACCTGCTTAACGCCTCGGCCACCGCCGCGGGCGCCTCGCTGACATAGTGGTCATAGGGAATGTCGATGAGCGGTACCTTTGGAAAGTAGTAAGCGCCTTCGAAATCGTCCGGGAAGTAGTGTTCCGAAGCGATCTCCGGACGAAGCGTCATGGCGATCGCATGCGGGCCATGGCAGTGAATCACCGCCGCGGCCTCGGGTCTGGCGGCGTACACGGCCAGGTGGAGCGGCGCGTCCAGCGACGCGCCGGGGCCCGGCACATGGTTTCTGCAGGCGACCAGGTCGCCGGCTTCGAGAGTGTCTGCGCAGCAGCCGGTCGGCGTGATCCATACGGTGTCTGCGTCACGCAATGAGGCATTGCCGCTGTGGGAATCGTTGAGGCCATGCTCGCGGAGCAGCCGATAGGTCCGCACGAGCCCGTCACGCAGGCCGTCGCTCATGCCGTTTCCCGGCGGGCCGGTTCCGGCAGCCAGGACACCCCGGTTTCGATCCGGCCGTCATCGAAGAGCTCGATCCAGCGCCAGCCGGGCGGCCGGGAATCCAGGCCCGGCTCCATGGTGGCGGGCACGAACTGGAAGCAGGTGGACGGCGTGCCGAGCACCCGCACGGCGCCGCGCCGGGTGTCCACCTCTTGGTGAACGTGCCCGAACAACGCGCCGCGCAGGCGCGGGCTTTCCCCGACGGCATCCCAGAATGCATCAGCGTCGTCAAGCGCCGCGCTATCGTCCAGCCAGCTGCCGATCCTGACCGGGTGATGATGCAGGACGATGAGCACGTGTTCGGGGCCCGGTTCCGCCAGCACCTCGCGGACGGCCGCCAGCTCGGTGTCGCCGAGCCGCCCGCCGCCCCGGTCACCGTCATGGGTGTTCAGGAACAGCAGCCGCCAGGGCCCGAAATCGGCGAGCCGGTCATGCCGGAACAAGGGCCCGGCAAGGCCGGCGCGCAGGGCATCCGGCTGGTCATGATTGCCGGGAATGCACCACGCGGGCAGGGCATGGGGAATGAGTCGGCCGGCCAGCCGCTCGTACGCTTCGGCCGAACCGTCCTGGGTCAGGTCGCCGGTCAGCAGCAGCGCATCCGGCCGCGCCGCGGACAAGGCCGCGGCGACTACGGCGGAAAAGCTCGCGTCCGTGTTGACGTCCTTGAGGCGGGCCTCCGGGCTCGCGCAGAGATGAAGGTCGGTGAACTGGATAAAGCGGGCCGATATGCCCATCCTGGCTCCCGCTGTCTGGGGTTCAGCCCGTATATTAACCGCTCGCCGAGGGGAGGTTGTGATGTCGAACCGCACGCTGGAAATGACGGATGCCGTCTACGACTATCTGCTGGACGTGTCGCTCCGGGAGGACGCGCTGCTCGCGCGGCTGCGTGAGGAAACCGCCAATCATCCCATGGCGGTCATGCAGATCTCGCCGGAACAGGGCCAGTTCATGGCGATGCTGGTGAGCCTGCTGGGGGCGGTCCGCTGTGTCGAGGTGGGCGTGTTCACGGGCTACAGCAGCCTTTGCATGGCGCGGGCGCTGCCCGAGGACGGGACCATCGTCGCCTGTGACGTCAGTGAGGAGTATACAAACATCGCGCGCCGCTACTGGGCCGAGGCGGGCCTGGCGGAGCGGATCGATCTGCGACTCGCGCCGGCGACGGAGACCCTGGATTCGCTTCTGGAGTCCGGCGAGGCGGGTAGCTTCGATTTCGGGTTTATCGACGCCGACAAGGAAAACTATCCGGCCTACTACGAGCGTCTGCTTCGGCTGGTGCGGCCCGGTGGCCTGATTGCCGTGGACAATACCCTCTGGTCGGGGCGCCTGGCTGACGAGCCCGGGGATGACGATGACGCAGATACGCTGGCGCTGCGCGCCTTCAACAGGGCCCTGCACGGTGACGAGCGCGTGGACCTGTCCCTGGTGCCCATCGGCGATGGCCTGACCCTGGCGCGGGTTCGCTGACGCCCTGACTCGCTCCGTCCCCGGCAACACCGGCCGGCAAAAAAAAGGGCGACCCGAACGGTCGCCCTTTTGCGTCACGCAGGGTTTCGCCTGCGATCTGCCCGGCTAGTAGCGGTAGTATTCCGGCTTGTACGGCCCGTCCACGCGCACGCCGATGTAGTCGGCCTGTTCGTCGGACAGCGTCGTCAGATGGGCGCCGATCCGCTCGAGGTGGAGCCGGGCAACCTTCTCGTCCAGGTGCTTCGGCAGCACGTAGACCTTGCGCTCGTACTTGTCCGGGTTCTCCCAGAGTTCCAGCTGGGCCATCACCTGGTTGGTGAAGGAGTTGGACATGACGAAACTCGGATGACCGGTCGCGCAGCCCAGGTTCACCAGCCGGCCCTCGGCGAGCAGGATAATCCGCTTGCCGTCGGGAAACACGATGTGGTCCACCTGGGGCTTGATGTTGTCCCAGGTGTACCCGCGGATCGAAGCGACGTCGATTTCGTTGTCGAAGTGGCCGATGTTGCAGACGATCGCCTCGTTTTTCATGGCGGCCATGTGCTCGTGGGTGATGACCGAGGTGTTGCCGGTTGCGGTGACGAAGATATCGGCTTCACCGACGACGTCGTCCAGCTTTACAACCCGATAGCCTTCCATCGCCGCCTGGAGGGCGCAGATCGGATCGATTTCCGTAACCCAGACCGTCGCGCGCAGCGCGGACAGGGCCTGGGCGCTGCCCTTGCCGACATCGCCGTAGCCGCAGACCACGGCAACCTTGCCCGCGATCATGACGTCGGTAGCCCGCTTGATGGCGTCCACGAGCGACTCCCGGCAGCCGTAGAGGTTGTCGAA
Source organism: Gammaproteobacteria bacterium (assembly GCA_029287575.1). GTDB lineage: Bacteria > Pseudomonadota > Gammaproteobacteria > Steroidobacterales > XN24 > JARFQW01. Next base: position 9,822 of record JARFQW010000094.1, read on the forward strand.
TTTCGACTTGGTCACCGAGTCGTTGACGTTGATGGCCGGGACCTTGAGCGTGCCGGCTTTGGCCATTTCATAGAGACGGTGCACGCCCGTTGTGGTCTCCTCGGAGACGCCGCGGACGTCCTCCAGCAGTTCCGGGTACTTGTCGTGCATCAGCTGGGTGAGGTCGCCGCCGTCGTCGAGCAGCAGGTTCGGCGTCCAGCCGTTCGGGCCGTGAATCGTCTGTTCCACGCACCACCAGTACTCTTCCTCGGACTCGCCCTTCCAGGCGAAGACCGGCACCCCGGTGGCCGCGATGGCGGATGCGGCATGATCCTGGGTCGAGAAAATGTTGCACGAAGACCAGCGCACCTCGGCGCCAAGGGCGACCAGGGTCTCGATGAGCACCGCCGTCTGAATCGTCATGTGCAGGCAGCCGGCGATGCGGGCTCCCTTGAGCGGCTGGTTGGCCGCGTACTCTTCCCGCACGGCCATCAGGCCAGGCATCTCCGTCTCGGCAATGGCGATTTCCTTGCGGCCCCAGTCGGCCAGTGCCAGATCGGCGACGCGGAAATCTTCGTTCATTGCTTGTGCAGCTACAGTGTTCATCCAATTCTCCGGGCAATCATTGCCGTGGGTTTTCGTGTCAGGCCGCCGCTTCGATTCGCAGCGCCTCGGCTTTGTCGGTCCGCTCCCAGCTGAAATCCTGGTCTTCCCGGCCAAAATGACCGTAGGCAGCCGTTGCGCGGTAAATGGGTCGCACCAGGTCAAGCATCTCCAGGATGCCGAAGGGTGTGAGGTCGAAATGCTCGCGCACGAGCGCTGTGAGCCGACCGTTGGAGACCTTGCCGGTGCCGAATGTCTCGACCGTGACGGACGTCGGCTCGGCCACGCCGATGGCGTAGGAAACCTGGATTTCACAGCGGTCGGCCAGTCCCGCCGCGACGATGTTCTTGG
>JARFQW010000193.1 GCA_029287575.1 Gammaproteobacteria bacterium
CCCCCCCCCCCCCCCCCCCCCCCCCCCCCCCCCCCCCCCCCCCCCCCCCCCCCCCCCCCTTTTTAATTTCTCCGCCCACCACCGATACCTACACTACGGCGAAGTCGTCGGCAGCGTCAGATGTGTATAAGAGACAGGGCCCGGAGTGCGTGGCCACGGGTCGCCGGCGCCGGAACGCTGCGAGGCGGCCCGAGGCATGTTTCACCCGGCGTGCCGGGAGTCTGCCATGACGATTGCGACAGGGGGAGGCAACGGCGATGGCGGACAAAGAAAGCCTGCTGCACAAACTGCTGGTGCCCGTGGTGATCGCCCTGCTGGCCGGCGGCACCTCGCCCTGGTGGTGGAACGAACTGTTCGGCCGCGACCCGACGCCGCCGCCCGTCGTCGAAGGGGATCCCGAACCGGCTCCCGATCCGGACCCGCAGCCCCAGCCGCAGGCTCCGGCGCCACCCCGGTGCGCCGCCGTGACACGAACCGTTGCGCCCGTTTCCGTCGCCACCAATGCGTCGGATCTGGCCGACCGCGACGGCGATACGGAAATCGATTCCGACGACTGGACCCGCGTGGGCGTTTCCTATGGGATGGAGACAAGGAACGGCCGGGCGCTGGAACTCGTCCTGACCTGGCATGCCCAGGAGCTCAACCGGAACAAGAGCCGTGGGGACACACGCTTCGAGTCCAAAAAACGCATCCCCGTCTTCGCCATCGACGCCGGCTGTCCCGACGCCCGGATTCTCCGTACGTCAGGGCTGACGAAACGGGCCAGCAAGAGCCACGATTTCAACGGGGAACGCCACGGGTTCCATGCGTTTCCCGACACCGGCTCCCTGGTCAACCTAAAGGTCCAGTTCGACGCCAAGGGCCGCAAGGATCACCAGGTGCAGGCGCTGACCGGCACCCTGTCGGGGTTCCAGGTCGAAGTCAGCGCGTCGCCCTGACAATGACTTCGGGAGGTCCTGATGTCCGCGCCCCGTCCCGTCTACCTCGGCAACTATCCCAACAACCGTGACACCGACTGGACCGACGGCCTCCAGGGCGTTGCCCATGACGAGGCGCACTGGTACTTCACCCAGAAGACGAAGATCTTCAAGTTCCACGTCACCACGCCGCTGACCCGCGGCTCCGGCGCCGCGGTCGAGATGGCCCGCATGCCGTCTGTTCTCGCCCGGGCAGGCGGCGACCACTTCGGGGACCCGGATTTCGTGCGCTGGCGCCGTCGCGGCTACCTGCTGAGTCCTGGAGAGGGGGAGAAGAAGGACACCCAGCTCAACAAGCGGCCGCGGCTGGCAGTGTTCAGCACCGACGGCGGGCTTCGCTTCGTCGGTGCTGCCGCGATGCCCCGGCAGAATTCAGCCAGGGGCACCGGCCGGGCAGGATGGTGCGCCGTCCATCCCCGGACGCGGCTGGTCTACTCATCGGACAACGTCATCGGCAAGGACAATCCGGTGTTCCGCTACCGCCTGGACTTTGCCCAGCTCGCTCGCGGCCGGGTCCGCCTGACGGCCGAGCGCGACTTCCGGCTCACCGTCGGCCCGGGCCGTCTCGCCATCATCCCGCCCTATCTGCAAGGCGGCACCTTCTCTCCCGGCGGGCATCTCTATCTGATTAACGGCACGGCCAGCGGCAAGACCTCGGCCCAGGACGGCGGCATCCGGGTCTTCGACGGACGGGGCCGGCTCATTGCCCGGTCGGTCCTGGGGGCCAGCCGAACCAATCGCTTCCGCTACCAGTACGATCCGGGGTTCCCCACCTTCCAGGAACCGGAAGGGATCACCTGGTGGGACCTGACCGCCATGAGCCGACGGCACCGACTGCCCAGCCAGAAGATGAACGGCCAGCTCCACGCCATCCTGCTGAACTCCCAGGTGGGCAAGGACAACATCTGGTTCAAGCACTACCGGGTGGCCTGACGGAACCGAGTCACGGGCGCCAGGACGGAGCCCCGGGGCGGCGTCTGCACTTCACTACCGGCTGTCTTGTTCCGGTGCGTCGGGCCGGGCTACCGATGACAGTCGCGCCAGTAAACCGGGAGCCGTGGACTAGACTGTAAGTAGAAAAGATTTATTGGCCCGGCGTTCTGCCGGCCGCCCTCCGCGTCTCCTTATGCACGAAGGACGACGGCGCCCGACCGGGAGGAGGGTACGCATCATGTGGAATAACAACGCATGCACAAGCCCCGGCGTCGCGCTCGGCGTGCTGGCTGCACTGGCCATGCTGGCCTTCGGGTCCGGCGCGATGGCGACGGAGGAGGCGCCGGTCGTTCTCTATGAGTCGGATCACCTGGGTTACGGCAGCAGGGGTTGGGGTTTCGATTCTTCCTTCGGTCAGGATGTAGCCATCGACGGCGATGCCCTCATGGTGGCAGAGGGTGGCTTCGAAGAGCAGAACTATGTGACCACCTTTCAGCAGGTGGAAAACGGCTCCTGGGAAGAGCGGGACCGTTTCCACGGCGGTGAGTCGGCCCACATCGAAGGGCAGCGAGCCCTGATCGGCGACCGGCGTCGTTGCTACGACGACGAGCAGCACTGGATGGATTGTTACGAAGGCTACGGCTGGGGCGGCGTGGACTATTTGGAGCAGCTCAGCGACGGGCATTGGGTCCTGGTCGGAGAGTCCATGCGAGCGACCGCCAGTGACGTCTGGGGTCTAGGAAGCGACGTTGACCTTTCGGGTTCAACGGCTGCCGCAACCGCTTCTTTCGACGAGTGGAATTATTACACAGCGGTGCTGATCTTCGAACAAATCGGCAATGCCTGGGCAGAAGTCTACGAGATCCGCCTGGAGACCCGGGGTGTCTCGATCGCCCTCGACGGAGACACCTTGCTGGTGGGCGATCCGGGCCACGAGTCGGGCGGAGTGGTCCTTATGTACCGGCTGAACGCCCGCGGCCACTGGCGGCCCCGCGGCGCCTTTGCCCCGGCAGACCTCGCGCCCGATGCGGCCTTCGGCCGGAGTGTTGCCATCGACGGCAACCGGGCCCTTGTCGGTGCCCCCGGCGCCGGTGTTGCCTACGTGTTCGAGCGGGGAACCGCTACCGGCGTGTGGCGCGAGCGAGCCCGCCTGGAAGCCGAACCCGCGCCCCTGGCCTGGGCGTTCGGCGCCAGTGTGGCTCTTGATCGGGAGACCGCGGTCGTAGGACGGCCGGAAAGAGAGAACAGTGAAGCGGGTGCCGGCTTGGGGACCGCCCACGTGTTTGTTCGCGAGTCAAGATCGAAGTGGCCGCGGCGGGCGGTTCTCGCCTCCACTGACGGTACGCTCCGCAGCGCATTCGGTTCCTCGCTCGCCATCGACGGGACCGATGTGGTGGTCGGAGCGCCCTATCAACCGGAGCCGGGAGCATCTCCGACGGAGATTGCCGGCGCGGCCTACTACTTCGATCTGAGCGTGCTGTCCGGCGATGTCCGCTTCGTGGACATCGACGTGAAGCCGGGCAGCGACGACAACGTGCTTGATCCGGGCGACACCGGCACGGTCTGGGTCGCGGTGCTCTCGGCCATGGACTTCGATGCGCTGCAGGTGGACCCGGCCACGGTGGCCTTCGGGCCCGGTGCGGCGCTCCCCGACCGGGACCGCGTCGAGGATACGAACGGGGACCGAATCCCCGACCTGAAGCTTCGCTTCGCCATTCCCGACATCGGACTGAGCTGCGACGCCACGACGCTGCAGCTCACCGGCACGACCTATGCCGGTGAGGCCATTGCCGGCCAGGAGACCGTAGAGGTGGTCGGCTGTGACGAGATCGTGGTGAAGGTCAAGCCGCTTAATGCGGACCGAGGTGTGGTGGATCTGACCGAGCCGAGCTTCTATGTGTTCGTGATGTCGGAGCCGGGATTCGATCCCGCCAGCGTCAACACGGAATCGCTTCAGATCGACGAATTCGGCGGTGCCCCTCGCGGCATCAGCTATCGGGATCTGAACGGTGACGGGGTGCCCGAGCTTCGGCTGCGCTACAAGACCGAGGACGTGCAGGTGGGCTGCGGTGACCACGATATTGCAGTCGAGGTCTACATCATGGCCGAGGGCGATCCCTATGCGGACTATCGCAACGGAACCCTGCGCGTCACGGTGAGCGGCTGCTGAGCGGTCTGTGGCCCATGTGGCCCGTGCCCTGGAGGAGGGTGCGATAGACGGCCGGGAGGACAAGGCCGGCGTGACTGGCCAGTCGAATCCGGCCAGTGCAACAACGTGACCTGTTGGCGGGAACATCCGGGGCAGACGGCGAAAAGCCCGAGCCTGGGACCCGGCAACAGGTCACCCTCGTCCAGCCTGGTCCGAATAAGTACTCCGTCTGACTTTGCAGTGCTCCGGCCCGATGTTTAAGGCGGGAACACCACAAGCGCTACCTGTGTTCCGGTGAACTAAACTTCAGGTAAGGAACAGTGTTATTGGCCCGGCGTTCTGCCGGCCGCCCTCCGCGTCTCCTTATGCACGAAGGACGACGGCATCCGATCGGGGGGAGGTAACCGCCATGTTCACCAGATCAGAAATCCTTATCGCGTTCCTGACAGGTGCTTTCATCTGGCCCGTCGCTGCGCCGTTTGCCGCAGAGCCCGAGGGGCCAAAAACGTTTGTCGTGGAAGCGGCGGTGGGGCCCTACGACTGGTACGAGTCCGGTCTTGGCGTTGGTGTCGATCTCGACGGCGATATTCTCGTCGGGGGAGACAGGGACGAAGGAATAGAGATCTACCGACGGAACGCTGAAGGAGAGTGGATCGGAGAGGGCCGCTATCGCGCGCCCGACGGGACCTTCGAGTGGTGCTGCGACTTCGACTTCTGCTGGGCCTGCGATCCTGATGGATCCGTGGATTCGTTCGGAAGCGCGGTGGCCGTCTCGGGCAAGCGTGTTGTGGTGGGTGCGCCGGGCAACGACGTCAACGGCAATGACGCCGGCGCGGCATACGTGTTCGCTCGGCGCAAGAACGGCACGTGGCGCCTCGAGCAACGCCTCGACCCACCCGGACCGCGGCCAGACGACGGGTTCGGCTGTGCCGTGAGTATCGAGGAACGGCGGATACTCGTCGGCGCATCCGGTGCGGATGACGGGGCCGGCGCAGTCTACGAATTCGCCCTCAGACGTGGCACATGGGTCGGCGCCCAAAGCTTCGGTGTCTCGGGATCGCTGGGCTTCGGGCGCGATCTTGCGCTGGACGGCAACCAGGTGCTCGTAGCCTCCGACAACGCTGCGTATGTCTTCGAGCGTCCGAGTGGCTCGTGGGTCGAGTCAGAAACGCTGGATGTCGAGGTTGAAGGGTGCGGGACGCCAAACTGTGTCGCACTCGACGGTGATCTGGCCGCCGTCAGGGCCGAAAAGGCTGACGGCGCCGTCGCGGCCTTCAGGAAGGTATCCGGCATCTGGAGCCGGATCCAGACCGTGACGTCACCCGGCCCTTCGGAATTCAGTGAATTCGGCAAAGCCTTGGACCTTGCGGGTCACGTACTCGTTATCGGTGATCCCCAAGGCGGGGACGAGGAGAACGGTTCGGCCTATGTCTACGATTTCGGCAACGGAGCATGGGTCTATCGTGAAACACTGGAGGAAGGCGACTGGCTCTATGGTGCCGGCTTCGGATCGGCAATCGCTCTCGACAATGAGCAACTGGCCGTCAGTGCACCCGCTGACCACTACGGTGACGGCGTGGTCTACATATTCGTCGACACGCCGACGATGGACGAAATGAACATCGACGTCCTCCCGTGGAGCACGCGCAACCTCATCGACCCGACCTCCACCCGACTTGTGCCGGTGGCCATGCACGGAGCCGACACGTTCGATGCCCTGCAGACGGATCTGAGGTCGCTGCGGCTGATGCCGGGAGACGCACCGGCCCGCAACTACCGGGTGATGGATGTCAACCGGGACGGGTTCATGGACATGGTGTCGTACTACCGCTCACGGGATCTGAATATCCCGTGCGGGGAGAGCCAGCTCGAGCTGACCGGCAGCACCCACCAGGGCATTGAAATGCATGGTGCGGACACAGTGACGAACGCGCGGTGCCGGTGAGCAAGGACGCTCCCGCGGCCCACCCCTTGGCCCCGCTCCGGCGGGGCCTTTCTTGAGATAAGGGGACAGTGCACCTGACTCCTCACTCAGCAGTTGAGTGCACTGTCCCCACAACTAGCTCCCGTCAGCTCCTGCGGCCCTTGAGATAGCCGCTGTCGATCATCTGCTGGAAGAAATCTTCCATGGTCTCCTTCAAGGACCGGTAGCTCAGGCCCAGTTCGCGCACCGCTTTCGAATTGTCTCCCTTCCAGGGCCGGTCCACGTTGCGTGCGATCATCTTCCGGCTCATGGTCTTGTCCGCCAGCGGGCCAACCAGCCAGACGAGCCATTTGGGGAGCGCGCGCCGGGGAATGGGGTAGTCCTTGCCATAGCGCTCGACGAGCGCCTGGGCCAGCTCGAAGAAATCGGTATTGTGCGCCGAGATGATGTTGCGGCCATTGGCCCCGGGCGTGAAGGCCGCCTTGACGTGTGCCTCGGCGAGGTCCCGGACATCCACGGCGCCCAAGCCGAGCCGCGGCACGCCGGCTTTCATGGTGCCGTCCCCCAGCTGCTTGATGAGCTTGAAGCTCTCCGAGGAGGCAAAGGGGTTGATGCCCGGGCCCAGCACGAAGGAGGGATTGATCACTACGAGGTCCCAGCGGTCCTGCTGGTTGTGAATCTTCCAGGCCTCCTTCTCCGCCAGTGTCTTGGAGTAGGCGTAGGGCTGGTGATCCAGCGACGAGCTCGTGTTCCAGATTTCCTCGGTGAAGATCCCGTCGGGGGTGTCGTCGATATCGACGTTGTCCCCGTAGATAGCCACACAGCTGCTGGTCAGCACCACGCGCTTCACGCTCGGCGTGCGATTGGCCGACTCCAGCACGTTGCGGGTGCCCAGCATCGCCGGGTCCACGAGATCCTTCTGGGGGTCCTTTACCCTGAGTACAAACGGCGAGGCGGTATGGAACACCACCGAGCAGCCCGCCATGGCTTCATCGTAAGAGCCCTCGGCCATGAGGTCGGCCTTGAAGTACCGGATTTCCCCGGGGGCCGATTCGGCCAGCGCGTTGAGATACTTGAGCTTCTCCGCATTGTCCGGGTCGCGGACTGCCGCATGGACCGTCAGCCCCTCATCGAGCAGACGCTTGACGATCCAGCCGGCCACGTAGCCGGTGGCACCCGTAACCATGACCGGTGCATCGGTGTCGATATTCATCATTGTCCGTTCTCCTGGGACAGTCGTTCGTGGCGTTGATGCCCGCGGGGTGGGGGATGAAGGGGACCTGTAGTCTATCGCCCGTTCGCACACCAGACACTAGCAAACCGTGCCGGTTCAGGTTCGGATCGTCACGATTCATGGCCCAGGAGCGTGCCGTGACGGCCAACCGGCTCGCCGAATAGTCGTTGCTCGAGTCGCGTTGGACCGCCCGCTGATGCCCCGGGCCAGGATTCGGACGGCACCCCTGTCTCCCGGCGCACTGCATTCGCGGGCACCGACTCTGCTCGCCGCTTGACGGATCTGTAGAGGGGGACCCGAATTCCTCGGCACGTGAACCTCGTATTGCATCGCGTCCTGATCAGGCTGGATGGCCTGCCTGGCGTTAACGGCGCTAGCCTTGCGATCATCGGGACGATGACGCTGGGAAATCCGATCAACAGGCAATCCTGTGTTCCAGCGGCAGTCCTGCCGGGTTGCGGGCCGGCGGGTCGGTTTTGACGATTCCGTTCGATGTCACGTCCTGGCGCAGCCGAAGACCAGAACGATCGGGAATACGAGGATCAGCGCCAGCCGGATTGCGGCGTGCGCTTCGACCAGGCGAGGCAATGCGCCCTCCGGTTCGATGTCGGCCGACTGGACGATAAGCCAGGCCGCGACAAGGTAGCGCCCGATGACCCGGAACGTGCCTCGACGATTTATTCCCGCCCAGCAGCCCGGGCGCTTGCCGGCAGACGTAACCACAGCCCGACTTGCCTCCCCTTCTGCGTGAATCTTGGGTGGAAACCCGGCGGAACGCTGGCGTACCACATGAGTTCTCAGTGCTGCTTTGCGGCATTGGGCAGGAGGCGCACCCGGCCCGGGATCGCCGAACACGATTCGTGCCCCCGAGTGTGACGCATGTCACACAAGCTGAACCCGCCTCGCCCGATACTGGCGGCCTCATGGAACGAGTCCCCCCGAGGTTCATGATGAACAATCTGCTCTCGAAATCCGTTTTGTCCCGCCTTGTCGGTGTGGCGGCCACGATCACGCTTGGCGCCTGTGGCGGCGGCGGAGGCGATGGTCCCCAGACAGGCCAGCTGTCCATTGCCGTCACCGATGCCCCCATTGATGAAGGCATCACCAAGGTGAACGTGCGCTTCACCGGACTGGAGCTGAAGCCCGAGAGCGGCCCGCCGATCGTGATTGACTTCGGCGAGGAAAACGAGCGCGATATCGACCTGTTGCAGCTTCAGGGCGAGGGCAGCGCATATCTGATGGTGGACGAAACGGTCCCTGCCGGCAGATATCCCTGGGTGCGTCTACTCGTGGAGGCCGAAAAAGACGTGGCTGACTCCTACATCGAGAACAGCACCGGGCAGCATCCGCTGTATATCCCAAGCGGCGACAAGACAGGCCTCAAACTCGTCAGCGGTTTCGTCGTGCCGGCGGGAGGAAGCGCAGATTTCGTGATCGACTGGAATCTGGCCCAGGCTATTCACGCGCCCGAAGGCCAGGACGGGAACTACTTCCTGCGTCCGGCGCTCCGGATTTCCGACCGGGCCGAGAGCGGCGTTATCCGGGGTACTGTTGCACCGGAACTCATCGACGAGAACAACGAGGCCACCTGCGCTGGTGGCAACCGGGTGTATCTGTTCGCCAGGCCGGACGGCGAGGAGACGGCCCTGGATGATCTGGACATGGTCGAGGATGACCGGGCCGAAGTGCTGACTACCGCCAAGGTCGAGTACTCCGCCAATTCGAACGCCTGGGAGTGGGTCTTCGGCTTTGTGGCGCCAGGCAGCTATACCGTGGCGTTTACCTGCTCCGGCATGGCCGATGATCCGGCCGTGGATGATTACCCCGAGCCCGCCAACACCGTCTCGCCGGATGGCGGTTTCAGCTTCGATACCTCAGCCGACGTTGACGTGGAAGCAGCAACCGATTCGGAAGTCAGCCTGTAGGCACGTGCGGACCACTGTCGGCACGGTGCGGTCCGCCACGCCGGACTCGCCGGGGCAGTGGTGGGGAGCAAGGTCATGCGATATATCGTCTTAACAGCCATCGCCCTGGCAGCCGGGTGCGCGAGCAACGGCCACGGGTCCGTTGAACCCGCGCCACCCCACACTCGCACGTCAGGCCACACGGCCTCGAGCCATGGAACGGCCGGTGTCGAAGTCGTTTTCAGCGACGAGGAAATCCGGACGATACGCGCCTACTATGAGAGCCACGGGGTGGATTCCGGCAGCCGTCGTGGTAACGGCAAGAGCAAGTCAAGCGGACTGCCGCCGGGAATCGCCAAGAACCTTGCGCGGGGCAAGCCGCTCCCGCCCGGGATCGCCCAGCAGGCGTTGCCCGCCGATCTGCGACGCCAGCTTCCGCTACCGCCCAGGGGCTACGAACGGATTGTGGTGGCCGGCAAGATCCTGCTCGTGGAAATCGCGACACAGATTGTGCGGGACGTGCTGACGGACGCAATGCTGGGGTGACGCTCCGCACAGTTGACCACAGGGAGGCAGAGCACCTGCCCGGGCCTGCTCTGTGGAGTGTACGTTTCCCCGGTTGTCAGCCCGGCGTCTGAAATTCATGGAGTCTCGGCGAGTCCGGTGTGGCGACCTTCGGGGCCACCAGCGCCTGCATCTCCTTGCTGAACAGTTCCTCGCGAGTGCCCCACCAGTGCCGGACGCCCGGATATCGGCAGAACTCGTTGAGCCCCGCCTCGACGCCGTCCCAGAAGGAATCGTCCAGCCGTCTTCGTCGGTGCTGTTCGAACATGATCTCGAAGATCCGGAAGAAGCGATTGATCAGAAACGACAATCGAACCTTCTCCACCGGGTCGAGGCTGTCCCAGTCGTTGATGCCCTTGAGAAAGATGGCCGACAGCTCGGCGTCGGCGGAGATGTCTCCGTAGACCAGGTTCAGCTCGTTGGCCATCGAGTTCCGTGAGGCCAGACGGTTTTCCAGAGACTGGCTGCGGACCTGCCTGGCCAGGTACACCAGCGAGAAAATGACGCCGATGGCCGCAATACTCTCCCCAGTTGCACCGAGTGCTTCCCAGTTCACTGTGATGTCTCCAAGCCAGAATCCCGAAGCCAGTCTATAGATACGGGGACAGTTCACCTAACTACGCCTACAGCAGTTAAGTGAACTGTCCCTCTCGTAAGGGAAGCGCAAGTGGCTGATATCTTTGGCGCATGATGCGGGCGAGATCTGGGGACAGTTCACCTGACTACGCCCACAGCAGTTAAGTGAACTGTCGCCGCAACTCAACGGACGGGTTTCTGCCGCGGTACTATCGCGGCCAACTCCGACATCAAAGAGCACTCATTCATGAACACCGCGATTGCCCGGTTCGTTCTTTTCGGAGCACTAATGCCCTGCCTCTTCCTGCTAGCCCCATGTCCGGAGGCCCGGGCCTCCGGCGGGGCATGCGACGTGTCCGGCGAGGCGGGGTTTGTGTGCGGCCTCAAGAATCCCGAGGATCTCGTCCACGTTGCGGGCACGAAGTGGCTCATCTCCAGCGGCATGGCGCCGGGAGCGGGTCTTTACCTTGTGGATACCGAACAAAGGATCTGGATGTCGCTGTATCCGGGTGAGGAACTGCGATCCCGGCCCGATGCGGACACCTACGGCGCTTGCATCGAGCCGCCGGATCCCGCGAGCTTTGTCAGCCACGGACTGAATCTGCGGCCCGGCGCGAACGGACATTCCGCCCTCTATGTCGTGGGCCACGGCGGCCGAGAAGCCGTCGAGGTGTTCGACGTGGACGTCAGCGGATCGACGCCGGTACTGACCTGGACCGGATGCGTGCTGACCCCGGACGGCATGGAGGCCAACAGCGTGGCATCGTTCAGGGATGGCTCCCTCGTGGTCACGATTCCGCTGGAGCATGGCCGCTCTGTCGGTGACGCACTCGCCGGAGAGAATACCGGTGCCGTTTACGCCTGGTCCCCGGGCGACGACGAAATGCGAGTCATGAAGGGCACCGAGCTGCCCTATGCGAACGGCATCGAGGTGTCCTTGAGCGGAGAAGAGATCTACGTCGTGTCCTCAGGGCTGTTCACGGTCGGCGCCTATACGAACAGCAACCCAGCCCGGCTGCTGCGCAGCACCGGGCCCCTCGTCTTCATCCCGGATAATTTGCACATGGGCGAGAACGGCAGGCTGATCACCGCCGGCCTGAATGCGGATGACAAGGGCTGCGGGGCTGTCGTGCGCACGCAGGAATTCAGCCTCGAGGAATTCGCTGCCTGCCCCCGTCCGTACACGGTCTGGGAAATCGATCCGGTTTCACTGCAGGGCAGTGCGCTGGCGAGCGGCCCGGCGGACCCGCGATTCAGCAACATCACGATGGCCGTGCCGGTCGGCGGCTATCTCTGGATCGGGACCTTTGGCGGCGACCGGATTGCCTACCGTCCGTTGCGATAGCCCGGCGGTTTCCCCCCGGCGGGCTCTCCCGCACCACACCGCACGTAACGGTCCCGCCATATGGGCTAGCCTTTCCAGGCCACAGCCCCACGTTGAGTCAACGGCCAGGAGGTCGACCCCATGCCCGTGATCCAGTGCGATATCCGAGAGGGCCGCAGCGCCGAGCAGAAGCAGGCGCTGGCCGAAGAAATCACCCGCGTGGTCCACGAGACCATCGGCGCTCCCGTGGAGTACATCTATGTGCTCATCCGGGAGACGCCGGGCGCGCACCACGTGAAGGGCGGCCATGCGCTGCCCGAGTACCAGCCCTAGGGGCCAGAAAGACAGAACACCTGCAGGCCGAAACACGAGCCAGGTGACCTATTCCCGAATTAGGACGGCGCCGTGTTCTTCTCATAGTGGACGCGGCACTCGGCCTCGCGGCCGCGCACGACCCGCCGGCCATCCATTGGTCCGCGGTGCTCAGTGACGACCGTGTGCTGGCCTTCGGCATGCTGGTCGTCATGGAAATAGCTCACCACCCAGTCGCGGGTGCGCCCCAGCTCGTGGGCACGGGCGGTGTTCGAATACAGCGCACTGAAGTGCCAGTCACCGCGTTCGCTATGCAGCACCGGCAGCCACGCCTCGCCTGACGGGTTGAAGCGCCTCGGCGCAATCCTGGGGAGTTCATTGGCTCCGGCCTTGCGCCGATACTCCTCGTCGATCGCCAGGATCGTTGCCACCGGGGGACCGGTGACCGCTTCCTGATGATCCGAGCGACGGACCCGGCGCAGCAGGCTCTCCAGGGTTGCCCGGATCGCCAGGGCCCGGCCGGCTCCGATACCAGGCACCCGCTGGAGCCGGCCGTCAAAGGCTGCGCTTTCCAGTTCCTCGAGGGTGTCGATGTGCAGGGTGCTGTGAATACGCTCGGCGAGGGCCGGCCCGATCCCCGGCAACGCCTGGAACAGGTGCACCGGGTCCAGCGATCCACGCAGGTGCTCGAGCTGGCTCCAGCGCCCGGTACGCAGCAGCTCGGCGATAGCCGATGCAATGCCGCGGCCTATGTTCGGCAGCGCTTCAAGGCCGTCTGCGCCTTCCCGCGAAAACAGTGTGTCGATGCCTTCGCTGAGTCCGGCCACGGTGTCCGCCGCCTTGCGATAGGCGCTGACCCGGAAGGGATTGGCCCCCTGCTGCCCGAGCAGATCCGAGGCCTCGCGCAGTCGCTCGGCGATCCGTTGATTTGTGACGCTGTCCGGTGGGGTGCTCACGACGGGCTCCTCCATCCAGAGCCTAGCGGATTCGGGGACAGTGCACCTAACTCCACCCAGAAGGGTTAAGTGCACTGTCCCCGGGGTTCTGCGGGGCCAAGTGATTGAAAATACTGGTTAGAGATAAGGGGACAGTACACTTTTCTCCTGTCCTGCCAGTTAAGTGAACTGTCCCCGAAATGGCGGAACCGGAACACGCGCCTGCCCGAATACGTCACACAACTCGTATACAGTGGCACGGGCCATGGAACTGATTGTCTTTGATCTGGACGGGACCCTGCTGACTGCCGGCGGGCAGATTTCCCCACTCACGCGCGAGACGCTGGCAATGCTCGCGGACCGGGGCGTGGCCTACACGGTCGCCACGGGGCGGACCCTGCACGCCTCGCGGTCGCTGCTGTCCGGGCACGGGTTTCGACTGCCGCATATCTACAAGAACGGCGTCATGATCTGGAACCCGGAGAACGACGCCTATCTGCATCAGAACCACCTGAGTCTGGGCGAGGTCAAGCGGGTTCTCGAAGCCGTGCTGGCCCAGAACGTCACCCCCTTCGTGTTCACGCTGGAGCCCGGCGATCGACACGCCATCTACCACACGCCCCTGCAGAACGACATGGAGCGCATGGTGGCGCGGGATTTTTCGGGGCGGCACGAAGTGGACCTGTTACCGTTGGGCAGCCTGCCGGCGGAAGCCGAAATAACGAACATCAGCGCCATCGGCGCACCATCCGCCATCACCACCGTCCGGACCATGATCCAGGGGGAAACCCATCTCGTGGCCTATGCGGGCACTTCCTGGGAGGGCGAGGCCTGGCACTGGATCGATATCCACCACGTGGACGCCAGCAAGGGAGGCGCCGTGGATATCCTGCGCGAACAGCTCGGTGTGAGCCGGGTGATCTGCTTCGGCGACAGTGACAACGATCTCAGCATGTTCGCGAGCGCCGATGAGTCCTACGCGCCCACGAACGCCAAGGACGAGGTCAAGGCTGCCGCCACCGCGGTGATCGGCCACCACGACGAAGACGGCATTGCGCGGTTCCTCCGCGAGCGGTTTCTCGGAGAAGGGTAGGGCGGCTTCCGGGTTTCGCTGCCTGGGCGGTGCGGTCCCGGGCCCGGCCCGAGCATCGGGCTCATCCCGCGCCGGCAGCATCTCCGGGAGATAGCGCCAGTCTGCGGCTGCTCTTTACCTGCCAGCGGGCGGAGCGGGCCACATCCCGCAAAGGCCGCGTTCGTTCACCGGCAGCATTTTGGCCCGGCATACGCCAAGCCGTTACTTTCACTGGCAGTTCTCCCTGACCGCGATAATCTGCCGGTGTCCCCTTTTTGCGACTTCCGCAACTGGCAACTGTCCCCGGAATGCGACAGGTTTTGCTTTCCCTGCACCTCCCTATACTTGGTCTCCTCTCATCAATAACTATCAGCGGGGCGCTGCAGCCAGGCCGAAGTGGGCGGGCGGCGTCCATGCATTCCAAACCGAGGCATCTATGATTCACGAGACCCTGTCGCGTGCACGGCGACTCACGCTCATTCCCTGCGTTATGTTCGGTGCCCTTGCTGCGGCGCCCGTGGTGGCCGAACCCGAATACGACGCGAGTTACGCGGAGTTGGACGCCGACGGTGTCACGGCCTCGTCGCTCGGGCTCGCGGAAGTTTCGGCGGTCAACGCGAACCGCCGCCCCCTTAAGAAGACCTTTCCCCGGCTTGGAAACGTTCAGATCGGGAGGACGCCCAAGTCGTATACGAACACCAGCTATCGGCAACTGTTGTCACAATACGACCTGATCCTGCTCGGCAAGTCCTTCGGCCAGGGTGCCAAGACCGCACGCGCTATCAAGCAGCTAAATCGGAAAGCTTTCGTCGGACAGTACACGAACATCAACGCGGTGCCGCTGAAGCGGAAGTCGACCTATCACAACGCGCTGCGAGAAAAGCTCTTCTCGGAGCGGGGCCCGACTCCGCGGGGAACGAGTCCCGACTGGTGGCTGCGGGAGAAGGTCGGGCGAGTCGACGGTGAGTACCTCGGTGACGCCAACGGTGACGGCATCGGCGACATCGTTCCGGTGTCCCAGTTCGGCAACGGCCGGGCGAACGTCACCCGCTGGGTCAAGCCCGACGCCAATGGTGATCGCTGGCCCCAGTGGAAAGTGTCCTTCGACTACCGCAAGGGCATGAACAAGTCCGACTTCGATGTCTGGTATTTCGACGCCACGAACTTCAAGGTCCGGGCCAAGGGCTGGGATCGCGGCACCTCGGGCATGGACTGGAGCGGCACAACGACCAGCCGCAGCGTGATCGACCAGGCCTGGCGTGACGGCTACGTTTCGGCCTGGGACCGGGTGGAGAAGCTGCGGCCCGATATCTACATCGTCGGCAATCACGACTGGTACAAACATGTGAATTCGACCGGCGCGCTCCCGTCGGGCAGCGGCTTCAACAAGCGCATTGACGGTGGCCTTCTGGAAGACGTTATGCGTCCGACCGGTGGCGCCGAGAAGAAAAAGAACGGCTGGCAGCTGGTTTACAAGTGGTACCGGCATTCCATGGGGTTCTTCCGCACGCCGGACCTCACGTTCTTTACCGTGACGGGGAATCTCACCCACAATTCCGCTATCGACGGTCGGCCCGCAAACGCCAAGGCGGCGGATTACCAGTGGTTTCGTTACACGTTCGCCACTGCGCTGATGCAGAACGGCTACTACGTCTACGGCGCCAAGGACTATCCCTCGGGCTCCGCCCTCTGGTTCGATGAATACGACCGCGCGGGACGCGACAACACGTCGTGGATGGGGCGGGGTATTGCGGGGCCCGCCAACCCCGGAGCCAACGGGCCCTCCAAGCCCTGGAAGTCGGGGGTTTATCGCCGCGACTTCGAGAACGCCGTGGTTCTGGTGAACCCGCGGGGCAACGGCAAACAGACCGTGTCGCTGGAAAGCGGATTGCGCCGCCTGCGCGGGAATCAGGACTCGGTGACCAACAACGGCAACAGGGTGAGCCGCGTCACGCTCAATGAAAGTGACGGCATCATCCTGGTCCGGCGTTCCTACGCCCGTTAGCCAGACACGGGGACGGTGGGCCTGACCCCGGCTTCGGGAGTCAGGCCCACCGTCACGTTTTTCAGGAGATGATGGCCCGCTCGCTGGCGTCGGCCTTGCCTCGCTTGATCGCGTACATCAGGTTGTCGCCGTCCTCGAGCAGGTCGGCCACGGACTCGTGCTTGCCGGCATCGAAGCTGACAGCCCCGTGGGAGAAGCGGATCGCATAGCCCATGGTATTGGTGCGGTTGTGCCGGTCCAGGGCGCGCGACAGGCGCTGCACCACGGTCTCGGTTTCCCCGGCTTCACGGCGCAGCAGCAGCACCACGAATTCGTCTCCGCCCAGCCGCGCGACCAGGTCCGACTCTCGAAACGCGCTGCGTAACTGGGCGGCAAAGGTCTGCAGGGCGCGATCGCCCTCGGCGTGGCCGAAGGTATCGTTGATCTGCTTGAAGCCGTCGAGATCGAAGTAGACCAGGGTCGCCTTCAGGTTCTCGCGGGCGCACAGGTTCAGGCTGTAGTCCCCCAGCTGCTTGAAGCCGCGGCGGTTGGCGATGCCGGTCAGCTCGTCAATGGTGGCCAGATGCACGGCGGCCAGTTCCTTCTCCACCATCGTGGCGAGATCCCTGAGCAGTTCCGTGTCCTCGTAGCTCAGGGTGCGGGGCGTCTGATCGATGATGCACAAGGTGCCGAGCTTATGGCCGTTGGGCGCGTACAGCGGGCAGCCGGCGTAGAAACGGATCCCCGGATCGCCCTTCACCAGCGGATTGTCGGAGAAACGCGGGTCCCGCGTGGCGTCGGGAATGACAAACACGTCGTCCCCCAGGATGGCGTGACCGCAGAAAGACATGTCACGCGGGGTGCCCGTGAGTTCGAGCCCGATGCAGGAAATAAACCACTGGTGATCGTCCTCGACCAGGCTGACCAGCGCGATCGGCACATTGAACATGCGTCTTGCCATGCGGGTCAGGCGGTCGAAGCGCTCTTCCGATGCCGTGCTCAGAACATCCATTGAGCGCAGCGTTTCGAGCCTGAGCGCTTCATCATCCGGTCTGGCGGGTATCTGCATCTGCGGCTCCCGTTTGCCATGCTGATTGCCCGCCGGGAATGCGTTTCCCTGGCCACCCCGGAGGTTGGCAGCAAGGCAATGGACATATGTTACCCAATGCCGTTGTCGTCGTGTGAGGGTTTTTCCCCTGCGCGGTGCATCTGGCGACCCACACCGGATCGGGGGACAGTGCACTTAACTGATCTGCTGCCTGCCGGATCAGTGGTCTGTCCCCGCAACTCCCCTGCCTACCGCGCGTCTTCCAGCGCCCAGTAGGTCAGGCCGTCTTTCTGCATCGGTGCGGTATGCGGACGTTCGGCCGCGGCCGCGCCGGTGAGAATGAGCCGGGCCAGGTCCGCCGAGGAAATCGGGTGGAAGTGGAAGTACTCGTGGCCGCTGTACTGGTAGCGGCCCAGGGGCGAGACATCGATGGTCTCGAAGCCCGCCGCCACGGTGAGGTCCTCGCCCGCCTGGCCGAGCCGCGGATGACCGTGCAGCCCTTCGGACACCTTCAGCGGCCGGTCATTGTCCGAGGCGTAGACCGTGATGTTGCCGACCATGGGTCCGATCAGAGGCAGCCTGTTCTGGAAGGATTCCGCATCGAAGTCGGGTGCGACCAGGATCAGCTGGCTGGCCACGGGGTCCGGCTGACCTTCCAGTAGCAGCCGTTCGAGGGCAAACAGGGTGCCGCGGGTTCCGAGGGAGTGGGCGACGATCACGAAGCGATCGGCACCGAACCTCTCGCGGATATCGCCAAGGAGCGAGGCCAGCTGCGGCACGCTCCATTCCATGTCGGCCTGGTCGGCGACATAGCTCGCCGGATTGCCGTCCGACGGCCATGTGAACAGCACTAGCTGCGCGCGGCCGTCCAGCATCTGCTGCAGGCCCGCCCCGCGCAGGCACACCCGCTCGAAGCCGTAGTAGTAGCCGTGCACGAACAGCACGACCTTTTCGGTGGGGCCGGCCGACACAACATCTTCGATGTCGCGCCAGAAGTCGGTCGGATCCTGCCTGTCCACGCCCTTGATATGCCGGTCACGGGTCGGGACATAGAAATCCGCCTTGTCGGCGATGACCTCGCCCAGCGGAATGACCGTGGAAGCAACACGGCATCGACCCACGGTGGTCGGCCCGCGTTCGCCGCCGAACGCCTCGGCCGGATCGTCACTGTCCGAGGGCGCCCGCGTGCTCACGTAGCGGAGCACGATCTCCGTGCTCTGGGCGTCCAGGTCGGCGTAGTCCCGGTCGTTCCAGGCTACGTACAGGGCCAAAGCAGCCGGAATGGCCACGGCCAAAGCGATAAGGATCCAAATCAGGCGGGTCTGGGTCATGGGCGGCAGATGCTGACGGCGGGAAGCGAATTAGCTTTCCACAATTGCCCGGCCGGGGCAAAGACCGGTGGGGCGGGCGCGTTCTGTCGGGCCCATGCAGCGAATCCCCCGAATAAATCCCCTCGCAGTCTGCAAGTCAGTGCGGCCGCTGTAGCGGAGATTGCCGTCGCCGTCGCCGTGGACGACACGGTGTCCTCGAGAGTTCGTGGCGCTCGCCCGTTCTTCAGCTGTTGTCCGCAGCCGCCGTCGCACCGGGACCGTCAATGTCTGTCCTGTTGTTCAGCGCTTGGGGTCTCACGCGGGGACAAGCGCGTGGCCGAAATTCCGATCCGGCGTTCGGCCTGTGAGAACATTGGCGCACCATGGATATCCCTTCCATCCTGCTGGCTATCCTCATCTTTCTCGCGGCGACAGCAAGCTGCGTCATCCTGTTCGAGCGGCTGGGATTCGGCGCCATCCTGGGCTTCATCGTGGCGGGCATCATTATCGGACCGCACACGCCGGGACCCGTACCGGTCCGCGCGGTGGAGCAACTCCAGAGTGTGGCCGAACTCGGGGTGGTGCTTTTTCTGTTCACGGTGGGACTGGAAATGCGCCCGGAGAAAGTCTGGTCCATGCGCCGCCTGATCTTCGGCCTTGGTTCCTTACAGATGCTGCTAACGGCTGCCCTGGTGGCCGCGTATCTGATCTTCGCCCAGGCCCTCAGCTGGGAGACGGCTGTTCTGCTGGGGCTGGGATTCGCGATGTCCTCCACCGCCATCGTGATGGCAACCCTGGGGGAGCGGGGCGAACTGGCCAGCGAGCACGGTCGCGCGACCTTTGCGGTGCTGATGGCGCAGGATCTCTGGATCGTGCCTGTCATGGCCCTGGTCCCCGTGCTGGCACACCAGGGCGCCCAGGCCGGCGCGCCACCGTTGTGGCAGAAAACGGCGCTCGTGGTGGCTGTTCTTGTGGGCGTCGTGGTTGCCGGGCGCTACCTGCTGCCCGCCGCGCTGGCCTATTGCGCGAACCGGCGCCAGATGGATGCCTTTGCGCTCGTGCTGTTTCTCGCGGTCACCACGGCCGCGGTCGCGGTCGACCACGTCGGCATCTCCATGACCCTTGGCGCGTTCCTCCTGGGGATGCTCCTGTCGGCGTCGGATTTCCGCTACCAGATCGAAGCGATCGTGGCGCCGTTCAAGGGCACGCTCATGGGCCTGTTCTTCATCGCGGTGGGCATGTCCATCGATGTGGGTGCCTTGCGCGAGGACTGGGCCGCGCTGCTCGTGCACGTCCCTGTGGTGCTGTTCATCAAGGTGACGGTCCTGGTCGGCCTCGGGCTGGCCTTCGGCCTGTCGCGTGCCGCCGCGGTCCGCACCGGCTTCTATCTGGGTCAGGTGGGCGAATTCGCCTTCGTGCTGCTCGGCGCGGCCGCCGTCACCGGTCTGCTGAACGCCGATGGTCTTACACTGGCCATGCTGATCGTCGCGGTCAGCATGATTCTGACGCCGCTGATGATCAAGGCGGGCAACGCCCTGGCCGGCCGCCTGCCGCAGGCGGCTGAGTCCGCCGGCTCGGAGGACGCGACGGACCTGCAGCGGCATGTCGTGGTCGTTGGTTACGAGGAAGTCGGCCAGCTCCTCGTCCAGATGCTGGAGATGGCGAACATTCCCTATGTGGCGTTCGACAGGGACATCAGCGTTGTGCGGCAGGGCAAGCAGGACGGGCGCAATGTTGTCTTCGGTGACATGTACAGTCCCACGGCACAGACGGCTGCCGGACTCGGCAGGGCATCGGCGGTGTATGTCACGTCACGGGATATGCAGCGTGCGAAGGCGCTTGCGATCACCCTGCACCGGCTCTATCCGAATGTCGACGTGTACGTGCGGGTCCGCAACCTCGGCGACCAGGACGAGATGGTCGCCAAGGGCATCAAGCACGCGGGCACGGGCTACATCGAAAGCACGCTGGTCAGGGGCGGCATGCTGTTGAAGGACCTCGGCCTGTCGGAGGCGGAGGTCGCCGAGCTGATCAAGGAGATCCAGCACAACGACTATGCGCTGGTTCGCGTCGGCCATTCGCCCCCCGCCGCCCGACAGCAGACCTGAAGGCGTCGCGAACGGTTTGCCCCGGCCTGCGCTGCCAGTCCTGACCGCGACAGGTGGCAGGTCAAGAGGCCGATTCGTTCCCGAAACGCCTCGTTCCGGCGACGTCCCGGACTAACGGCACCGGCCCTCTGCAAGGGCATCCGCCGGCGGTCCCGACATCGACAAGCCCACCCCGTTCGGCCATGATCGGGCCTATCAGCCAGCCATGACCACCCAGAACAATAAGCCGATCGTGTCATTCATCAACGAGCTGAAGCGCCGCAACGTCGTCAAGGTGGCGGCTCTCTACCTGGTCGCCTCCTGGGTCGTGCTGCAGGTGGTCGACGTGCTGTTCCCCAATCTGGGCGCCCCCGACTGGGCCTTCGGGCTGGTAGTCGGACTACTCGCGGTCCTGTTTCTGCCGGTGCTGATGTTCTCCTGGATCTACGAGGTAACGCCCGAGGGGATCAAGCGCGAGAAGGATATCGACCGCAGCGAATCCGTGACGGCGGAAACCGGCCGCCGGATCAACGTGCTCATCGTCGTGCTGCTGGTAATCGCCATCGGCGCGGTGATCGTGGACCGGCTCGTGCCGGAGACGCCTCATGCAACCCGGGCGGGGCCCGAGGCGACCGACAGCGCAGCGGAGGAAGTCACCGACGGTCCGCCCGCCCTGTCCATCGCCGTGCTGCCCTTTGCCGACATGAGCCCGCAGCAGGATCAGGAATATTTCACCGACGGCATTTCCGAGGAGCTGCTCAACCTCCTGGCCCGGGTCCCGGATTTCCGGGTGGCGGGGCGCACGTCGTCCTTTGCCTTCAAGGGCCGCAACGAGGACCTCCGGCTGATCGGCGACAAGCTGGGCGTCAGCTCGATTCTCGAGGGCAGCGTCCGCAAGGACGGCGACCAGATCCGGGTTACCGCCCAGCTGATCAAGACCGACGACGGCTACCACCTGTGGTCGGAGACCTACGACCGCAAACTCGAGAACGTGTTCGCCCTGCAGGACGATATTGCCGGCGAAGTGGTCGCCGCCCTGAAGGCAACCCTGCTGGAGGCGGACGACACGGATGTTCCGCCCATGCCCATTCAGCGAGCCCGGCCCACGGACAACGGCGAGGCCTACGCCAGCTTTCTGCGTGGCCGTCATCATCTCAGCACCTTCACCTACAAGGGCATGGCCCGGGCGGTGGAAGAATTCCAGGAGGCGGTCCGCCTGGATCCCGACTTTGCGCAGGCCTATGCGGGTCTTGCCGAGACCTACCTGACGATGGCGGATTTCGGGTTCCGAAGCGACAGCGAAATCGAACCCCTGGCCACGAGCGCCGTCGAAAGCGCCATGGCCCTCAATCCCGATCTGAGCGAGGTCCTCACGGCCAAGGCGATGGTGCTGCTTTACAACCCGAACAGCCGTGACCAACAGCGGGAGCTGCTCGAGCGGGCGGTGGAGATCAATCCCAACGACGCCACGGCGCTTGTGGAACTCGCCCGGCGCGTCGGTCAGGGCGGGAATATTTCCGAGGCGCTGCCGTATCTCCGGCGGGCCTACGAAGTGGATCCGCTCTCGCCGCTCGTGCTGAGCACAACGGCCCTGATCTACAAAGCCACTGGCGGCGATGCCCAGGCAGACCGCTTCATGACCGAGCTGGCGGCCGTCGTGCCCGGCTCGTCGTACCTGTACCGGAAACGGGCCCAGCTGGCCGAGCTTGACGACGACTTCCTGGGCAGCGCCACCTGGCTGCACCGGGCGGTAGAGGCAGACCCGGAGGTCCTGATGCCGCGTCTCAGTCTGGCCGCGGACCTGCTCACCATCGGCGCCCTGGGCGCGGCCCGCAAATATGCCGATCAGGCCTACGCGCTGAATCCGGACAGCCCGCGGGCCATGGCTCGTCTTGTCGACATCATGCAGTATCAGGGTGAGAAAGAGGCGGCGCTGGCAATGCTCGAGCGGGAGCTGGCCCGCTTCCCCACGGATCTCTTCCTGTTGTCCTACCGGGCCACGGTGCTGTTTCACATGGAGCGCTTCGACACGGCCCGGGAACAGATCGTGGAGATCACGTCCCCGCTGATGCAGGACCCGCCGGAATTCCGGCGCCCCGTGGATTTCTTCTGGGCGCCGCGCCTCATCTGGATCATGAAGCGCGACGGTGACACCGGGCAGGCCGAAGCGATCCATGGTGCGTTCGAACAGATCATGGAAGACTCCGGAGAGGACGCGTGGTGGTTCATCGGTCTGGGCGGGCGCCCGCTGGTCATGTCCCGCTGGGCCGCCGGGGTCGGCGACCGGGACGAGCTGCTCGCCGAGCTCGAAAAACTGGCTTCGACCTCCCACGGCTCATGGACCTTGTTCCAGGACCCCATGTTCCAGGCCTTTGCCGATGACCCCGGCTACGCGGCTGTCGCCGAACGCTTCGAGGCCACCCGGGAGCGGCACCGGCAGGCGCTGGTCGAGGCGGGGGTGCTGTAGGGCAGTGGCGCAAGCCCACGGGTAAGCGCGAGCGAGAATACCCCCCGTCCAGGCAAGCACGTGCGCTGCTTTATCGCGCCAGATCGGCTGGGGGAGGAGGGGATACCCGCGCCTGGCCCCAGGCCCGATCGTGATCGGCGCAGGATGCTTGCAAGGCCATGGTTTGGAGCAGACTCGGACATTCGCCATTCCGATCCGTTTCGATCGCTACACAGCGCCCACAAATCGCAGGCGCCATAAAAGCAGAACGGCCCAAAAATACCAGCACATCGACACGCAAAGCGTCGTCTCTGACGGTCCGGCCACATGGCCGTATCAAAGCCCTAGTCGCGACCGACAAAAATGTCCAACGGCAGGACCGCGGTCACGCCGACGTTCGGAACATCCACGAGCTGACCGATACGCAGATCGACCGCGATACTCGCAATCATGTAGGCCTGCGTCCGGTCATAGCCGTACTCCGACACGATGTAGTCGATCATCGCGGCCAGCGCGTTTCTTGCCGCGAGATTGATATCGGCCGACAGATTGCGCAGGCCCGCAACCTTCGGTGAGTCCAGGTAGGCCAGGTCCGCGGGTACGCTGTCTTTGTCCTTCAGCGGAAAACCGGTGACGGCATAGAAGCGCTGCGAGGGAATCCGCAACACCGACGCCGGGCCCTCGTAGTGAGGCCCGTGAGACAGGTCCGGCGGGTCCTCGACAATGCGAGCGGTAACCGTCATCCGGCCGCCCATCTCGATGGCCGTGCCCGCGACCTCGCCGTCGCCCTGCGCGTAGTGAAAGTCGCCGACCGCGAGCCCGCAGCCATCGATGAAACACGGCAGATAGACCGTGGTGCCGGTCGTGATGTAGCGAATGTCCATGTTGCCGCCGTGCTCCCGGGGCGGGATCGTCC
>JARFQW010000099.1 GCA_029287575.1 Gammaproteobacteria bacterium
GTCGTATCAGGCGCGGCTCGCGGGGATTGGTGACCGATACGATGTCGATGCCGGTGAACACGGCTTGACTGAACCCGGTTTCTGCCTCGTCTGCGCAGACGCCCTCAACTACCTCGTTGTGGGTAATGGCCAGGCGGGCAATTTTTGTGTCGTATGCAACGATTTCCGCAGCGCCGAATACGACTGACTCATCGACACCGCCCTGGGCGTCGCACGCTGCGCTGGAGCCGTCGGACAGGTTGCCCTCGTAGGTCCCCAGGCGGACCAGTTCGATTGCCGGATCCCCGGCTCCGGTCGGCAGCGTAGTGGGCGCAAACTCCGCGTGGGCGGTGGCAGTCAGCACGGCAGACGCAGCGGCCAACACGCTGCCGATTGCGGTTCGTTTCATCGTGTTTTCCCCCCGGATGGTTCGGTCATGATGTTTGCCAAAGCCGGAAAGAGACCATGTGACGATGACAGAAACACTGCGCCCCCGTGAACGCTGGATTGCAGCGTCCTGTGCCGGGCTGGTGCGCGGGTCAAGCGCCCCAGTAGCGGGGTCCGGGTCGGGGACTTCAGTCGCGGAGCAAGAAGCCGGCCCCTGCGCGGCCTCGATCCATGCATCCGGCTTCGGGTGGGGCAAGCCGGAGGTTCAGTATCCGAGCCAGGCGAACACCCGCCTGTACGAGACGCATGCGGACGATGGTCCGGGCCCGCTGGGCGTAGTCCTCGTCCAGAAGCACTTCACCTCCGCGTTCGCGGTACGCGTACACGATCGGCCGCAAGGCAAGGGATTCCGAGGCCCACGCAACCGGATCCGTGGATTGCCAGTGCTGACGGTTACCCAGTGCCAGCGGCGCGATCATCCGGGCATAGCGATCCGGATCGGGCTGTACCGACGTGATGACGTTGGTGTCCCAGTAGCGATGCAGATTCAGCGTCTCGCGCCCTGGCGCCGCGACGGTAATATTGTTGCCGCCGCGATCGTCGGCCCGCCCTACGTGCAGCGGTTGATGCAGATCGCCGACGAAATGCGTCACGAAACCGACGGCCTCCCGGCGCTGCCGTTCGGGGACATCAGGTGCGGCGAGGACGCCAAGATAGTGATCGAGCGCCCAGAGGATGTCCCCGTCGGGTGATCGCTCGGCCGGAGGCAGTGGTCCTGTATCGTCCACGTTGACGTAGTGCCAGGGACCGGTGTGTTTCCACCGGGACTGATCGCGGATCTGATCCGGCCACAAACCGGCGGCCTCCAGGCCGCCATCTCCCCACAGCTTGTGTACCGTTTCGGAGGCCGGCGCGCAAAGATGCTGCTGGGCGATCTTGCCCACGATGCGATGCCCCTGTGGACCCCACGCGTGCGCGGGCAGGGCCAGAAGCATCAGGCCCAGTGCGATCGCAGCGCTGCGTGGCAGATAAGCGAACGGGTGGTTTTTTTCTGCTACCCGCGGGCTCTGGGTGCGGGGCGGAGTCGACGGATACGGCCTGCACCAACCCGACAAACGAGTGTGCGGGCGAGCCCGCGACTCCGGGGCCGGCCCTGTCACTGAGTGAAACGCTGCAGGATCCACTCGATGTTTTCGCGATATTCCATGTTGCCCAGGTGGCCGCCCCGGGGCCAGATCTTGGCCCTGTCCCCGAACACGTCCGTCAGCCAATCGAGCTCACCATCGGCAAGAATGATGTCGTCGGCATTGTGCACGACCGCAACGTGGTCCGCCGTCATCAGGAAATCTGCGATGGGGCCGAGACCGGCCGCGGCAATGGCCTTCTCTCGGGTGAAGCCGGGTTCCAGCTTTTGATAGTGCGGAAGCAGGAGTCCGTCGAAATATTCCAGAAAACTCGTTCGGGCCGAGACGATGAAGTACTCGTCCACGCTCGCGTTCTGGGCTCCGCGCAGGCTCGTCGGGATAATGAACCCGCTCTCGCTCATCACATCGGCCGTGACCATGAGGGACTGGGCGGAGATACGAAAGGCCGTTCCGATCAGCAACTCGAGGGAGCGCTCATCGGGGTTCTGCAGCAAGTAAGTGTCGTAAAGAAAATCCTCGCCGAGATCCACACCTTCGGCCCTGGCCGTCCGGGCCATCGCGCGCATGGTGCGATTCCAGAACGCTTCGAATCCCTCCTGGTCGGGGCCCCTCAGGTTGTTATCGAGATAGCCGTCGAGAATCGTTACCGAGTTGAACAGGTTCACCGACGGATTGATCAGCAGGACTTTTCTGAAATCGAAAAACCGCTCTTCCGCGTCGAGCTTGGCTATCCACCCGGACAGCGTGCCCCCCAGGCTATAACCGGTGAAGTAGAAGTCGGTGACCTCGACACGCTCTTCGAGTTGCTCGCTCCATGCGCGCTTTAACGTGTCATAGAGGTCCCGCGAGTCGACTTCGGGGAGGCCCGGTACGCCGCTGCTGGATGCATTAATGATGAAGTTCATGAAGGTGGGATTCGGCAGGCCCACCACGTGGAAGCCTTCGTTGTAGAAAGCCCGCATAAGACTCAGCATGCGCCGGCCCGTGTAGTTGCCGCCGGTCCCCGCGAGCACGAAAACCAGCGGCGCGGGGTTCTTCTGATAGAACAACAGGTATTTGAACTGATCGTGGTACCAGAAGTAGTCCGGGATCTCGCCTTCGGGCCTCAGGCGAAGCTTCAGTAGCCGGAAGCGGGGCCGATCCTTACCCAGGTCGTACTTGAGGTGCTCGGGCGTTCCCACGACCGTGGCCGCGACAGGGTCCTCGATGGGGTAGCCATAGTCGTCGATACCATAGCCGCCCTGGGCGCAGGCGACAGTGCTGACCAGGCACAACAGGCAAGAGCCGATGGCAAACCGGGCGAGGTCTGAAATCATGGAAATCAAGCGGGGTACTCCTCGAAACCCAGAACCGTGTCGGGCAGGCCGGCATGGGCGTGTGACGAGTATATAAAAAACCGGCCCGGCAAAGAGGCCGGGCCGGTTGAGGTGCTTCTGTGAATCGGGGCTATTCCTGAACCTGGAACTCGCGGAGTTCGTAGTAGAGTCGGCGCACGAAAATATATTCGAACGGTGAGCCCGTCTCGTAGTACTGGAACGCCACCCGGTCGCGGGCGTTGACCGCGCGCAGCGGGGCTACCCAGAGGATCTGATCCTGCTCCCACTCGGCAAGGCCGAAGGGGTTGATCCAGCGGTACAGCACCCAGTAGTCGACCAGCAGGCCGGTTGTGTCGCGCACCGAACTGGGTCCGTAGAAGGGCAGTACCAGGTACGGTCCGTGGCCCACGCCCCAACGCCCGAGGGTCTGGCCGAAGTCCTCGCGCTGATAGGTCAGGCCAAGCTCTTTGGCCGGGTCCATGATCCCGCCGATGCCCACGGTCGTGTTGATCACGAAGCGGCCGAGGACCTTGCCGGCCAGCACCGGCCGGAACTGCAGCGCCGCGTTCGTGAGATTGCGCCATTCGCCGAACCAGTTGGTCAGCGCATTGTTGATGCCGTTGCGGGCAAACTGGGGAAAGATCGTGCGGTAAATTTCCCGCGCGGGCAGAAAGATGATCCGGTCGAACTTCGAGTTGAAGTTATACACGCGCCGGTTCAGCCCTTCCCAGGGATCAGACGGATCGAGGAACACCGAGGGCTGCCCGGGCTCATAGCCGACCGTCTGGAGGGTTCGGTCGGGCGGGTCCGAACCCGGATCGGGCTTGGGCGCCGCGCAGCCGGCGACCAGGGCGACGGAGACCAGCAGGCTGATTCGACGGCGCAGGGCAGTCATGGTCATCTCACTCGCCTCCCTGCATGTTTTCGCCGAAGAATTCGAACATGTACTCCACGTTCTCCTTGTAGCGCATGTTCCCTAGATGGCCCCCGCGTGGCCAGATCTTTGCCCGGTCCCCGAAGACATCGACAAGCCAGTCGATCTCGCCTTCCTTGAGAATGATATCGTCCTGATTGTGGACCACGCTGACATGCTCGGCAGTCCGAAGATAATCGGCAATCGGTGCCAGGCCCGCCTGATAAATGGCGTCTTCCTTGGTAAGGCTGGGGTCCAGGGCCTGGTAGTACGGAAGCAGCAGGCCCTCGAAATAGTTGATGAAGCTCGTCCGGGACGAAACGATGAAATAGTCGTCCACGTTGTAGTGCAGGCCGCCCTTGATTGTCGTGGGGATGATAAAGCCCCCGCCACGCATGACGTCCGCGGTGGTCATGATGGACTGGGCGGAAATCCGGAAAGCGATGCCGATGAGAGTTTCCAGACCCTCTGGCTCGGGCTCACGGCGAAGATAAAGCTGATAGAGAAAGTCGTCAGAAAACTGCACGCCTTCTTCCCGGGCCAGTTCACCCGCGGCTGACATGAGCCGGTTCCAGAATTCGACTGCCTCGTCGCTGTTTTCGATGTTGGATTCAAAGTAGCTGTCGAGAATGGTCACCGAGTTGTAGAGGTTCACGGACGGGTTCACCAGGAGCAATTTCTTGAACTTGAAGAACTGCTCTTCCTCGTCGATTTTGGCCATCCAGCCCGTCTGCGTGCCGCCCAGGCTGTAGCCCGTGAAATAAAAGTCGGTGACCTCGATCCGCTCCGACAACTGTTCGGTCCAGGCCCGCTTCAGAACGTTGTAGAGATCACGGGTATCCCGTTCGGGAAGGCCCACTACGCCCGTGCTGGAGGCATTGATGATGAAGTTCATGTAGGTCGGGTTGGCCAGCCCCACGGCGTGATAGCCCTTGTCATAAAAGGCCTTCATCAGATACAGCATGTTGGGCCCGGAGTAGTTGCCGCCGGTGCCCGCCAGGATGAAAACCAGCGGCGCCGGTTTTTTCTGGAAAAACATCAGGTACTTGTACTGCTCGTGGTACCAGAAGTAATTCGGAATCTCTTCCTTCGGCTTGGTCTGGAGTTTCAGCAGCCGGAAACGGGGACGTTTCTTGGTCAGCTCGTGCTGCAGATGCTCTGGAGTTCCCACGACCGTGGCGGCCAGCGCATCTTCGACGGGATAGCCGTAGTCGTCGATGCCGTATTGGGCGAAGCCGGAGGCCGGCAAGAGAAAAAAGACGAGAGCCGAGAGCAGGACTCTCACCGATAAACCGTTCGTCATGCTGTTACCCCTGATGCAGCCGCGAGGTTCGCGCGCCACGCGCGCCAGTTCTTTTTCCCGGATGGCAGTGTAGCTCGAAATTGGGCCAAGGTGTTGATCCATATCAGCGTTCGGGCCTTGCAATGATGGATTCTGGGGGCACAATGCCCAAGCCACCCCGGAGATTGCCATGAGTGAATTCTTCCAGTCCCGTGTCGACGAGCGATCGGCGCTGCCCATATTCCCGACCATGGTCTGGGCGAACCAGCTCAAGGCGGACGTCGCGGGCCGCATCAACCAGGTTTTTCTCGAGCTGATCGAGGCAGCCAGGGTTCGCAATCCGCAGCTTCAGCCGGCCGGGAAGTGGCAGAGCGATCAGCGCCTGCACACGCTGCCGGCGCTTGCGGAATTCGTCGAGATCGTCCGCGAGGGCGCCCGCGCCATCATGGACGCCGAGAATCTCAGTTATACAGATATCGACATCACGGGCTGCTGGGCCAATATTGGTTTTCCCGGGTCCGTGCATCGCCCGCACTCCCACCCGAACAACTTCCTGTCCGGTGTCTACTACGTCAAGGCCCCCCAGGGCGGACACACGATCGATTTCCACGACCCCAGGCCCCAGGCGTCGATGATCTTTCCGGCCTCCACGAAGCTGACTCACTTCACCGCCCAGAAGGTCACCCTGAACGTTCGGGCCGGCACGCTGTTCTATTTTCCGGCGTGGCTGACCCACTCCGTCCTGCCGAACGCCGCGCCGGAAGAACGGATCAGCATCGCGTTCAACCTGATGTTCCCGGACTATGTTGAACGGATGAGCCCGCCGATCTGGGAGGGGAATCTGCCGATTACGGACGCCGAGGGCGCGCCGTCGGAAGCGGACCCGGGTGCGCAAGGCTAGAGAAGGGGGTATCCGGCAGTATGGCCCGGGCCCTGGCGCCGACTGCGCGAGCCCGCGGGCTGCCGAGTCCGGCGGAACCCCCGGGAAAGCGCTGCCTGGCCCCGGCCCAGGGCGCTAGACGGAAGCCAGGTCCGTGATCACCTGGTCCAGACCCTTTAGCTTGACGTCCTGGCCGATCTGGTCCCGGTAGTAGGTTACGTAGGACAGGCCTTCAATGATGACGTCGAATACCTTCCATTCATTCCCGTTCCAGCGGGTCCGGTAGTCCACCGGCACCGCCACGCCGGTGTCCAGGTTGACCCGGGTACGGACGGTGACGTACTCCTCGTCCAGGCGAATCAGCCCGCGGTGTGGAATGATCTCCACCGTGTTCTCGGTGAACTCCAGCAGGCCGGAAGAGTATTTCCGAACGAGGGATCCGTAGAGGGCCTCGGTGAAGCGCCTGCGCTGATCTTCGGTGGACCTGGGCCAGTAACGGCCCAGTATGAGCCGGGCGGCGTAGTCCACGTCGAAGTGGGGCCTCAGCACGTCATCCACCACCCCGTAAAGCCCGGCGGGATTGGCTTCGAATTCCCCCCGCCGGCTTTCCATGACGCCGAGGAGTTCATCGGCGGCGTCCCGGATGATCTGGTGGGGAGACGGGGGGACAGCCGGAACGGCCGGGGCGCTGGCGAGGGAAAATCCGATGGCGCCGGCGCAAAGGGCGAAGATCAATCCTGGCTTCCGATGCATGGGTGTGGGCGCTCCGTGGTCCGTCCTGACGGCGGTATGTTACACGAAGGTGGGCCGCTTACTTTGCGCTGGCCTTCCCGGACTCCACTCCGGGCAGGTTCTGGAGCGAACTGGCGCACTTTGGATGGTTCTCGGCCAGCCCGTCCGTGGGAATCAGCAGCCCGGCGGGGCCCAGCAGCACGTACTTCCCGACCGTCACGATGCCCTTGCGTGCGGTTGCCGCAGCGTCGGCCTTGACCTTCGCGCCGGTCAGCGGTCCCTTGATGGTCAGGTCCACATTGTGGGCGAGGGCGCGAGCCTTCTTGGGCCGGGGTGACAGCAGCATGTCGACGGTCTCGTTGGCCAGGTTGATGCCGCCCGTACCGCGGAGATAGAGATTCTCGCCGTCGACGAACAGAAGCCCGGCGTTGGCCTGGCCGTTGGTGATGGTCCACTCGGACATGACGCAGCTTAGCGAAATGTGGGAGTCCTTCTTCGTCAGCGGCAGGGCGTCGAAGATCAGGTCGGTGGCCAGCAGTTTCATGTCGGCGACTTCGACCTTTCCGCCTTCGGCCAGTATGTCCATGCTGCCGTTCGCGGCCCCGAACTGATCCCTGAGTGCGGGTCCGCTCCCGCGGATGTCCATGTCCATGTCCAGGGTCCCGCCCGAAGCGGACGTGCCACCGAGTTCGGTGAGCACCTGGCCGAAATCCAGATCCCGTGCCTTCAGGGCCAGGGATGACCGGGCCGGCGTAACGGCGCCATCCATCGTGATGTTCAGATCCAGGGTGCCCCCGGCGTAGTCGAGCAAGCCGGGCTCCAGCGACAGTGCGCCGTCGCGAATCACCAGGCGGGCGTCCCGGATCTGGAGCTGGCCTTTCTTGAACAGGAGGCCGATGCCGCTCCAGTCCAGGTCAAGATCGAGATTGGCGGGCAGGGCGCCGGCAATGGCCAGATCGGGGATCAGTTTTCGTGCGGGCGACTTGCCGTTGTCCCCGGGCGCCTTTGCTCCGTAATCGCGGGTGTCCAGACGCAGCGTTCCCGAGGTCAAACCGCCGCGAACCTCGACCGGCCCGGTGTCCGGAACGCGGATCTTGATATCGGCGCTGGCGCGGGAATCGTCCAGGCTCAGGTCCGGAAGGCTGGCGGAGAATTCCCGAGGAGTGCCGGCGATCGTGAAGCCCGTGCTGAACTCGGGGATCGACGGCAGGCTGACATCGACGACGTCTCCTGCCTCCGACAGCGTGGCCGCCGACATCCGTCCGTCCACTTCAAAGGTGGCCTGGTCGCCGGCCCAGGTAATCCGTCCGTTGGCGGAAAGCTGCGCGGACCCTTTCGCGGCGCTGCCCTCGAAGCTCTCGATGCGGGGGGTGGCTACCGGGCCCAGGGTCCGGCCCCTGAGGCGAAACGTGTCGGACTCCGGCAGGTCGATGCTTAGTAACGGCCCGAGTTCGGCAATGGATTGACCGGTCACCGAGACGCCCAGGTCGAGAATGACGTCGCCGAAGAAATCGCCGATACGTCCGGCGGCCTCCAGAATCAGCCCCTCCCGGGACGCACTGATGCGCGCGGATTCCAGGTCCAGCGTGGTCCCGGGGCCCTGCAGACGGCCTGTTAGCCGATAGCCCTTGGTCGCTGGCAGGGGCAGGCCGTAGTCCTCGCCAAGGCCCGTGAGGTCGGACCCCTCCAGACGCACGTCCAGCCGCGTAACCGGTTTGCCGGGCATGCCCCGGATCGAACCCGACACTTCGAGCCGGTCGGTTCCCTTGGTGGCTACCCCGTTCTCGATGTCGAGGGTCAGATTGTCCTTCTCGCCGGTGAGCGACCCGCGCAGGTTCACGGTGTCGGTATCGTAGAGTTTCACGCCCGCGAGGGGCTCCAGAAGCCTCAGGTCATCCCACGCCGAGTCGATAGTGAGGTCGAACCCGGACAGGTCCTCGAGACTCCCGAGACGCCCGGTAATGTGTGTGCGCATCGAATTCCGCGTCCACACCGTGTCGATGTCTTCCACGGCGATCGTTGGCCAGTCGCCCACGATTCGCAGGTTTGAAACGGCGTTGTCGATTGGCGCATCGTCCGTGCCGAGCAGCTCCGACAGCAGGGTGCCGCCCTCGGATTTCCCGCTGATCGTGGCGTCGATACCCAGACCGCGGCGAGCGTCCTTCACCGCGGCGCTCGCCGTGACGATGCCCGGGCCACGATCGAATTGGCCTTTCACGCCGACCAGCTCGGGAGCGTCCCAGGAGCCCTGCACCTGGCCCGACGCCTCGAATGACTTAGTCCGGGTGAGGACATGCTCCACGCCAAGAAGATTCGCCAGGTTTCCGCCAGAAGCCGAGACCGCCAGATCCATATCCTCGAAGCCGTTGACCTCGCCCACGGTGCCCTTCACCTCGATGTGGCCGTCCGCGAGAGTGACGGACCCCTCGATGTCGTCGAGGCCCAGGGTGGTCGCGTCACTGTCCAGGTTCAGGGAAAGATCGAATGCGCTCGTTTCGGGCAGGTCGAGGGAGGTCAGCGGCTGAAACGTCTGCAGGTTGGTTCCGGCGAGCTCGAAGCGCACATCTGTGCCGGCCGCGTTGCTGAGGTCGAGTTCCGCGAGGGTGCCATAGCCCTTTAGCTCCGCATCGCCGATATTGGCTCGAAACACGAGGGGAAAACCCTGGCCCCGCAGTAGATTGTGGCGTCCCTTGATGCTCACTCTGGCATCAATGGGCAGCTCCCTGGCCGATCCGTTGAGATCGAGCGTCAGGCGGTCGGCGGCGTCGGGCCGGACGGCGAGCTGGTCGATTTCGTAGCTGTCGGTATCGCCGCTGTCCCAGTGGAAATAGGTCAAGCGGACACGATCGGCACGGACTTCGCGCAGTTCCAGGGGGGCGGAGTCGCCGCCGCCGGTCAAGGCCCAGTTGCTCTGCCCCCGCGAGTTGTTTTCCACCCAGGCATCCACGTCGCTCACGATGATGCGCCGCAGTATCAGGGTTTGTTGGGTAATGATCGGCGTGAGACGGAAGGTCACCTTGAGGGTGCCGATCTCGAGCATCGGCCGGTCAGCCCCCCAGTCGGCGTTGGCGACCTTGATATCGCTGAGGGCCACGGTTGGGCGCAGCGCCATATGCAGGTCGATTTCGCCGCCGATGTCCACGTCCCGGTCCAGGGCATTTTCGAGAGCGGCTTCGAGATTGGTTCGCAGGGCGTCTTTGTCGTATGTGACGAACAGCCAGGCGCCGGCGAAGGCAAGCCCGGCCAGGAGGACCAGGGCGAGGGCCGCAAGCCCGAACCAGCGCGCCACGTTGGCTATCATTCCAACATTCCTGTCATCTAAACCCTGCATCTTAGCCTGTCGGTAACCCAAATCGTCCGATTTGCTTGCCGGCGCCAGCGGTCCCGGCGGGCTTTGCTATTCTCGGGTGCGGCGCCCCGGCGCCTTCCCGGCACCTCAGGAGTCATCATGGCCACCGATCCCCGTACTGTCCCTTTCGTTCCGACGCCGCTTTCCTGCGAGCGCGAAGCTCTGCGCCAGGCCATTGTCGACAAGCTCGCCTACGAGCTCGGGAAGGACCCGGCGAATGCCTCGCTTCGGGATGCGTACCGGGCGACGTGTCTGGCCTTGAGGGAGCGTCTGGTCAACCGCTGGCATGACACCCAGGCGAGAATCCAGGCGAATGAGCCCAAGAGGATCTATTACTTGTCGCTGGAGTTCCTGATGGGCCGGGCCATGACCAATGCGGCCGTAAACCTCGACGTGGACCAGCACGTCCGGGAGCTGGTGAAAGAAATCGGGATCAGTCTCGAGGACCTGGCCGCGGAAGAGCCGGATCCCGGGCTCGGCAACGGGGGCCTGGGCCGGCTCGCCGCCTGCTTCCTCGATTCCATGGCCACGCTGGACCTGGCGGGATTCGGTTACGGGATCCGCTACGACTACGGTCTGTTCTCCCAACGGATCGGCAAATTCGGCCAGCAGATCGAAGAACCCAACATATGGCTCCGCTACCAGAGCATGTGGGAGGTGCGTCGTGACGATCGCCGCCACATGGTGCGTCTCGGCGGGCGCTGCGTGTCACGCAGGGACGAGGACGGCAGGGCACGCTTCGAATGGGTTGGCGCCCAGGAAGTCGAAGCGCTGGCATTCGACACACCGATCCCGGGCAACAACGGCCGAACGGTCAATCATCTGCGCCTGTGGGCTGCCCGTTTCCGGGACGAAATCGATCTGCAGAAATTCAACGAAGGGCTTTACAACGAGGCGTCCGCGGAGAAGGACGCGGCCGAGAACATCAGCCGGGTGCTCTACCCGGACGACTCGACCGAGCGGGGTAAGGAGCTGCGGGTCAAGCAGGAGTATTTTTTCGTCAGCGCCAGCCTGCAGG
Organism: Gammaproteobacteria bacterium; assembly: GCA_029287575.1. Lineage (GTDB taxonomy): Bacteria > Pseudomonadota > Gammaproteobacteria > Steroidobacterales > XN24 > JARFQW01. The sequence continues at coordinate 11,002 of JARFQW010000099.1, forward strand.
ATATTCTGCAGGACCACATCGAGGGCGGCTTCACCCTCGAGCAGCTCCCCGAGAAGGTGACGATCCAGCTCAATGACACACATCCCGCGCTGGCCGTGCCCGAGCTGATGCGGCTGCTCGTGGACGATAACGACATGGACTGGGACAAGGCCTGGGATATCGTGCGGGGAACGTTCAACTACACCAATCACACTCTACTCCCGGAAGCTCTCGAGACCTGGCCCGTGGCCATGCTGGACAAGGTCGTTCCGCGACACCTGGACATCATCTACCGGTTGAACCGGCAGTTCCTGGATGAGGTGAACGCCCGCTATCCCGGCGACGGTGAGCGCCGGCGGCGCATGTCATTGATCGACGATCACGGCCATGACGGCCCGGTCGTTCGAATGGCGTGGCTTGCCACGATCGGCTCCGGAAAGGTCAACGGGGTCGCCCAGCTGCACTCGGACCTGGTGCGCGAAACGATCTTCAAGGACTTCGACGAGTATTTCCCCGACAAGTTTGTCAATGTGACCAACGGCGTGACGCCGCGACGCTGGGTTCGGGAGGCCAATCCGGAACTGGCCGAGCTGATTTCAGAGCACATCAGCGGAGAGTGGGAGAACGAACTCGAACGCCTGGAAGGACTCGTGGAGCACCTGGATGACGAGGATTTCCGCCGCCGTTTCCGGGAGGTCAAGTATGCGAACAAGGAACGTCTAGCCCGGCACATCGAGGATGTCACCGGCGTGAAGGTCCGCCCGGATTCCATGTTCGACGTGCAGATCAAGCGCATTCATGAATACAAGCGCCAGCACATGAATCTGCTGCACGTGATCACCCGCTACAACCGCATACGCCGGGAGCCGGATCGTGACTGGGTTCCCCGCACGGTGATTTTCGCCGGCAAGGCGGCGCCGGCCTATGTGATGGCCAAGCACATCATTCAGCTGATCAATAACGTAGCCGACGTCATCAACGCCGACCCCGTGGTCGGGGACCGGCTCAAGCTGGTGTTCCTGCCGGACTACAGCGTGTCCGAGGCCGAACTGATTATCCCGGCGGCCGATCTGTCCGAGCAGATTTCCACGGCGGGAATGGAGGCGTCGGGCACCGGCAATATGAAATTCGCGATGAACGGGGCGCTTACCATCGGCACTCTCGACGGCGCGAATGTGGAGATACGCGAAGCGGTCGGTCCGGAGAACATATTCATTTTCGGGATGACCGCCGAAGAGGTCTCCGCGGCCCGGCGCGATGGCTATTACCCGATCGAAATTGCCCGCCAGAATGGCGAGCTGAACGAGGCGCTGGACCAGATCGGTGACGGCTATTTCTCTCCGGAGAACCTGCGCCGCTTCCAGCCGGTCCGGGACCGGCTGACCGCCGATGGCGAGTGGTTCCTGGTCCTGGCGGACTATGCTGCATACATCGCAGCGCAGGACGAGGTGGACCGGCAGTTCGGGGACGTGGACGCATGGACCCGCAAGGCCATAATCAACACGGCGAATATGGGACGTTTCTCGAGCGACCGGTCCATCGCCGAATATGCGGAGCGGATCTGGCGGGCCGGACCGATCGGCAACGGGGTAAGCTGAGCGGCGCGGATCCCCGGCGGCCCTGCCGTTGCGGCGGCGAGCGATGCAGGAGGTCGCATGGGAACACAGACGGAGCAGTTTCTGACCGAGCTGAGCGGCGCGCGCTGCGCGGTACCGTTTCAGTATCTGGGTCTGCACGAACGGGTGGGAGGAAAGGGCCTCGTACTGAGGGCTTTCCAGCCGGCGGCGGCGTGGGTGGAAGTGGTCGATCTTACCAGCGGGGACGTGCTCGGCCGGATGCGCCGGGAGGCCGATTCGGACCTGTTCCTGCTGAATCTGCCGGATCGATCGGCGTTCTTTCCTTATCAGCTTCGCCTGGAGCGGCGCGGGCAGATCCTCGAGGAGGATGATCCCTACCAGTTTCGCCGGTCCGCGTTTGCCACCGGCCCGGTGGATCATAACCGCCTGTACCGGGAGCTGGGTGCGCACAAGGCCAGTCTCGAGCGTGAGGGGGGCGGGACGGTCGATGGCGTGCTGTTCGCGGTTTATGCACCCCACGCACGCCGGGTCAGTCTCGTCGGACCGTTCAACGAATGGGACGGCCGCCGGCACCCGATGCAAAGCTCCTACGAGGGCACCTGGCGGCTGTTCGTTCCCGGGCTGGCCGTGGGCAGTCTGTACAAGTATGAGATTTCGGGCCCCGACGGGGAGATGATCCCGCTGAAAACGGACCCGTTCGCCCGGTTCTGCGAGCAGCCTCCGGGCAACGCCGCCATCGTGCATGACGAGGACGCCTACGCCTGGTCTGCTGCGGACGAACGCTGGTGCGCCGCGCGCCGGGAGGGCGGGTTTCAGGCCGACCAGCCGCTCGCTATCTACGAGGTCCACCCGGGTTCCTGGCGGCGCAAGGACGGCCGGTCACTGAGCTATCGCGAACTGGCCGACGAACTGACCGCCTACGTACGGGACATGGGTTTTACCCACATCGAACTCATGCCGGTCATGGAGCACCCGTTCGAGGGCTCCTGGGGATACCAGGTCACCGGCATGTTCGCCCCCACGAGCCGCTTCGGCCCGCCGGACGATTTCAAGTATTTCGTCGACCGTTGCCACGAGGCGGGCATTGGCGTCATCGTCGACTGGGTTCCGGCCCATTTTCCCGCCGACGATCACGGCCTGGGGCGCTTTGACGGCACACCGCTGTATGAGCACTCGGATCCTCGCCGGGGCTGGCACCCGGACTGGGATACCTATATCTACGATTTCGGCCGCTGGTATGTCCGTGATTTCCTCGTCAGCAGCGCCATGTTCTGGGTCGAGCATTTCCACGTCGACGGCATACGGGTCGACGCGGTGGCCTCCATGCTCTACCTGGATTATTCCCGTAATCCCGGAGAGTGGACGCCCAACATGTTCGGGGGACGGGAGAATCTCGAGGCCATCGATTTCATCAAGCGCATGAACGAGACCCTGGGCGGCGAACACCCGGGTGTACTGACCATCGCCGAGGAATCCACCGCCTGGCCGGGCGTCTCCCGGCCCACCTTCGACCAGGGCCTGGGCTTCGGCTTCAAGTGGAACATGGGCTGGATGCACGACACGCTGAGCTATATGTCCCGTGACCCCGTGCATCGCCGCTTTCACCATGGCGACCTCACCTTCGGCATGGTCTACGCCTACGACGAACGGTTCGTCCTGCCCCTGTCCCATGACGAGGTGGTCTACGGGAAGGGCTCGCTGCTGGGCAAGATGCCCGGCGACGACTGGCAGAAATACGCGAATCTCCGTCTTTACTACGGGTTTATGTACGCACACCCGGGCAAGAAGCTGCTGTTCATGGGCTGCGAGATCGGCCAGGTTCGGGAGTGGAACCATGACGGTGAACTGGACTGGTTTCTCCTGGAGAACGCGCCCCACGAGGGTCTTCAGACCCTGGTCCGGGATCTCAATCGCCTGTACGCGGCAACGCCGGCGCTGTTCGAACTGGACGACAGCCCCGAGGGCTTCGAGTGGCTGGACTACACCGACGCGGACCAGGGGGTCGTGAGTTTTGTCCGCTATCCCGCGGGTCGGCGCGACGACCATGTGATCGTCGTGAGCAATCTGACCCCGGTGGTCCGCCATGATTACCGGATCGGGGTTCCTGGAGATTCAGGCTATGAGGAAGTGCTGAACACGGATTCGGAATTCTACGGCGGCAGCAACGTCGGCAATGCCGGCGGACTGGAAGCGGAGCCGGTGGCCGCGCACGGCCGCGATTATTCCCTGAGCGTTACACTGCCGCCACTGGCAACGGTTTATCTGAAGCCGAACGGCAGCGGAGACTGACGCTTCCGGTGAACCGGTCCCGGCTTCAGGCCCTCCGGAGGTAGGACGCACGGACACGAACGTACCCCAACTGGACACTGGCAGCCTGCTTCCGGGCAGGCCCGACCCGCTCGGCGCGACGGTATACGCTGACGGCGTGAATTTCGCCGTCTTCTCCGCGCACGCCGACGCGATGGATTTGTGTGTGTTCGACAGTGACGGCCGGCAGGAACTCGGCCGGGCCCGTCTCCCCGCAAGGACCGCGCATGTCTGGCACGGATTTCTCCCGGAAGCCGGTCCCGGACTCGTGTACGGCTTCCGGGCCCACGGCAAGTACGCGCCCCGGCAGGGGCACCGGTTCAACAAGCACAAGCTCCTGCTAGACCCTTATGCGCACCGGCTCATCGGCGGCTACAGGGACGAGCCGGCGGTATTCGGGTATTCCGTGGGCGCGGTGGACGAGTGGCGACCGGACACCGCGGACAGCGCGCCATTCGTGCCGAAGGCGGTGGTTATGGAACCGGCCTTCGACTGGCGCGGCGACAGGCCGCCGGACGTCCCCTGGGATCGCACGGTCGTTTACGAACTCCACGTCCGGGGATTTACCCGCCGGCACCCGGATGTCCCCGCGCACCTCCGCGGCCGCTACCTCGGCCTGGCCCATCCCGCGGTGGTCAACTATCTCCTCGATCTGGGGATCACGGCGGTCGAGCTGCTTCCGTGTCAGGCGTTCCTCTCCGAGGGACATCTCGCCGAAAAGGGCTTGTCGAACTACTGGGGCTACAACCCGCTCGCGTTCTCTGCGCCTCATCCTGCTTACGCCCTGGCCGATCCGGTGCGGGAGTTCCGGGAAATGGTCCGGGTGCTGCATCTCGCGGACATCGAAGTGATCATGGACGTGGTGTACAACCATACCGCCGAAGGCGATCATCGCGGGCCGACCCTGTCTCTGAAGGGCCTGGATAACAGCAGCTACTACGCGCTGACGCCGGCGGACCGCCGTTTGTACGAGAACCATACGGGCTGCGGGAATGCCCTGTCCCTGGATCATCCGGACGCTCTTCGCCTGGTTTTGGACTCCCTGCGTTTCTGGGTCGAGGACATGCACGTGGACGGGTTTCGGTTCGATCTTGCCACCACCCTCGGCCGTGAGGCAGGGCAATTCGATCGGGAGGCAGCATTCTTCAAGGCCGTGCACCAGGACCCGGTGCTGCGCAACGTCAAGCTGATCGCCGAGCCCTGGGACATTGGCCCGGATGGCTACCAGGTCGGGAACTTTCCGGCCCCCTGGGGGGAGTGGAACGATCGCTACCGGGACGTGGTCCGGGGCTTCTGGCGGGGGGACAAGGGCTTGCTCCCGGGATTCGCCGAGCGTATTGCGGGCTCCAGTGATCTGTTCCGGCGCCCCGGCCGGTCGCCCGGGGCCAGCATCAATTTCCTCGCCTGTCACGACGGCTTCACCCTTCACGACACGGTGAGCTACGCCACCAAGCACAACGAGGCCAATCGGGAGGGTAACCGGGACGGCGACAGCCACGCGGTGTCCTGGAACTGCGGGGTCGAAGGGGAAACCAGTGATCCGGCCATCGGGGGGCTGAGGGAAAAACAGAAACGCAACCTCATGGGCACGCTGCTGCTGTCGCAGGGCACGCCGATGCTCCAGGCCGGCGACGAATTCGGGCGGACGCAACGGGGCAACAACAATGCGTACTGCCAGGACAACGAAATTTCATGGGTGGACTGGCAGTTCCGGCAAGGCGGCAAGAGCCTGAAGCGACTGGTGCGGGAACTGATCCGCCTGCGCAAGGCACATGCAGTGTTCCGGCGCACGGATTTTCTCGCCGGCACCCAGCATCCGGAGTCCCAACTCAAGGACGTCACGTGGCTCGCGGCCGATGGGCGGGAAATGACGGAAAGCGACTGGCACGACAGCGAGCGCCAGTGGCTCGCCGTGCTGCTGGACCGGACCCGGGGTGCCGAGCAGCGTGCCCGGCTCGAGGACGCCCCGGCGGGGGACAGCTTTCTTGTGTTGTTCAACGCCAGCGGCCGCGATCTCGAATTCACCCTGCCGTCACCGATCACCCGCCAGGTCTGGGAGGTCGTGTTCGATACCTCGCAGGAGGCCGCGGCCGTTCCGGCGGCGGGATACCGCAAGGGCCATGCCTATTTGCTGCACCGCCGCTCAATGGCCTTGCTGGCCGATCGGGGATGAATGTTTCGGAAACCCGAGTGGCCTGGCCTGTGCTTTGTCGCTATTCTCTCCAGACGGCATCGACCCGCTGCGGCGGCGGCTGCGCGTGGGTTGCGATGCGCCAATGAACGTACGCAAAAGAAATAATGCCGGAATACAAGGCAACGGGGGGAGAGCAGCGGTCCTGGGGTCCTCTGGATCGCGTCGGTGATTGTGCATCTGCAGCATGTCCTGCGGCAGACCTTCCGTTGAACGTCATTCCTTTCGTCAGCAGGTCGCCGGTTCCCCGGCGGCGGCGTGGGTGGAGAAGTCTATGTCCGTTCTGAAGTCCGTCAGGAAGTTGGGCCTTCTGATCATTGTCGCCGGTCTGGGTGCCGCGGGTTGCGAGACCGATGTCGACGGGTCCAGCGGGCCGGCTGTCGACGAGGTGCCGCCGCAAACGACAACGGCGGATTTCAGCGAGGACGGTGCCGGCAACTTTGTCCAGGGCACCTCACCGTACACGGCAAGCTTCGAGAACGGCGTGCGTACCGGGGGCGTGTGGCTGGTCCAGGAAGGCACCACGGGTGTCGTGCAGTTCACCACCCCGGCCCGCGAAGTCGATTTCACGGTGACCCGCAATCCGGAGCTGTCGGCTGCCGCCGCGCTCTTCGCCAAGGTTGCGTCCCCGTTCGCGACGTTCCGCAAGACCACCTGCGGCGTGTCCGACCAGGGCCTGGACAACGGCGAGGCCTTCGGGGCGTCCGTGTTCGCCCGGGGCGGCTTCAACGACTGGGCCAACCCGCCCGTCCCGGAATCCCAGTTCTTCAATTTCGGCGGCAACGAGTATCAGGCGGAATTCGAGGTCGTCGCCGGAGACTATGAATACAAAGTGGCGACGTCGGACTGGGACACCTATGCCCGGGCAGCCGACCCCACACCGATCGGGTCGGCGGTGACGCTGGATATCGAGGGTGAGTTCGGCGGCGCCAACGGCACCATCAGTTTCGCCGAGGACGGCTGCTACAACTTCACCCTGGACGCCACCGATCCGGCGCTGCCGGTGCTGACCGTTACCAAGGTGGAACTCGACGACGGCTCCGGGCCGCCGCCGGGCGGCGGGCCGGTCGAATGCGGCGTGTCCGACCAGGGCCTGGACAACGGCGAGGCCTTCGGGGCCACGGTGTTCGCGCGCGGCGGCTTCAACGACTGGGCCAATCCGCCGGTGCCGGAATCCCAGTTTTTCAATTTCGGCGACAACATTTACCAGGCCGAATTCGAGGTCGTCGCCGGAGACTATGAATACAAGGTCGCGACGTCGGACTGGGACACCTATGCCCGGGCAGCCGACCCCACGCCGATCGGGTCGGCGGTGACGCTGGATATCGAGGGTGAGTTCGGCGGCGCCAACGGCACCATCAGTTTCGCCGAGGACGGCTGCTACAACTTCACCCTGGACGCCACCGATCCGGCGTTGCCGGTGCTGACCGTCACCAAGGTCGAAGGTGATGACGGGGGCGGCGGCACGCCGCCGCGGGAATGCGGCGTCGAGGACCAGGGACTGGACAACAGCGAGGCCTTCGGGGCGTCCGTGTTCGCCCGGGGCGGCTTCAACGACTGGGCCAATCCGCCGGTGCCGGAATCCCAGTTCTTCAATTTCGGCGACAACCTTTACAAGGCGGAGTTCGAGGTCTCCGCGGGCGACTATGAATACAAGGTCGCCACGTCCGACTGGGATACCTACGCCCGGGCGGCG
>JARFQW010000186.1 GCA_029287575.1 Gammaproteobacteria bacterium
GGCCGTGACAACGTATCCGTCTGCCTTGCGCAGATCGACGAATCCTTTGCGGAGAGACACGGAATCGTTGACCGTATCAAAGGACTGTTTGGTTAGAAACAACCGGAAGCAAGGCTATGGCAAGGATAATTCTGAGTCTCGACGGGCAGGTACTCGCCGAGTACAACAAGAGCAAGGAGCGCTACACGATTGGCCGACTCCCGGATCACGATGTTCGCAGTGATAATCCTGCGGTCAGCGGTCATCACTCGCTCATCATCAATATCCTCAATGACTCGTTCCTCGAGGACTTGAACAGCACCAACGGCACGTACGTCAACGGCCGGCTGATCAAGAAACACGCGCTGCAGCACGGGGATACGATCACGATCGGTCACCACCAGCTGAGGTTTGTGGATCAGCAGTCGGATTCGGCTCAGGACGAGTTCGAGAAGACGATGGTCATACATCCCAGCACGCAGTCGAAGCGGAGTCTTGATCGCGTCCAGCAGGCCGTGGAGGAAGCCAGTGCAGCGGCTTCTCCTCCCCCGCCGCCGCCGCCGATGGCCGCCGCCGTTGGCGCCCCGGCGCGGCCGCCCGCTCCCGCGGCTCAGGAGGCGCGTCTGCAGGTCCTGTCCGGCCAGTTCGCCGGCCGCGAGCTGAACCTGACGAAGGCTCTCACGACGCTGGGCCGGCCGGGTGTTCAGGTCGCGGCGATTACGCGCCGTTCGGAGGGCTTCTATCTCGTCCACGTGGACGGCGGCCCCAGCGGCCAGATGCCGGAAATCAACGGCTCGGCCATCGGCGAAAAGGCTCAGAAACTGGCCGACAGTGACGTCATCCAGATTGCCGGGGTCAAAATGGGGTTTTTCGCCGGCGCCGCCTGAGGACCGCCCGCCTGCCGATCGACCGGCGGACTCATCACCCGATGGCGGTGGCCGGCAACCGCCCCGCCCGCCGCCGGCCTGCCGCTACACGTAGCTCACAGCGACTCGCTGGGTGACACCACACAGCAGCTCGTAGCCGATCGTGCCCGCCCGGGAAGCAAGAATCTCCACTGGCAGGTCAGCGCCCCACAGGGTGACCTCGTCGCCTACTGCTGCATCACCGGCATCGGTCAGATCGATAGCGATCATGTCCATGGAGACCCGGCCAACGAGTTGGGCTTTTCGGCCGCCCAGAAGGACCGGCGTATCCGTCGATCCCAGGCATCGCGGGTACCCGTCACCATAGCCAATGGCGGCGATCCCGATCCGGGTTGCCCGGTCGGCAGTCCAGGTCCCTCCATAGCCCACACGGCCGCCCGCGGGCACATCCTTTACCGCAATCAGCGGACTGGACAGGGACATGACGGGACGCAGGCCGAGGTCCGCGCCGCAGCGACCTTCGAAGGGCGATACGCCGTAGAGCATGATGCCGGGCCGCACCCAGTCCATATGCGACTCCGGGTAGGCGAGTATCGCCGCCGAGTTGGCCGCACTCCTGTCGCCTGGCAGGTCAGCCACCGCACCGGCGAACGCGGCAAGCTGGCTCCGGGTCACGGTTTCCTCCGGTTCATCGGCACAGGCCAGATGGGTCATGCACACGGGGGGTTTTGCCAGAGCGCCCGAGGCCATGAGCCGCCTCGCAACGCCGACCGCCTCTCCGGGGGGGAACCCCAGCCGATGCATGCCGGTATCGATCTTCAGCCACGCCCGAAGCGGGTTGTCGAGGGAAGCCTGTTCCAGGGCGCTGACCTGCTCCGGACAATGAATCACGGGCTCCAGGCGCAGGGCCGCGGCCCGCGATAGCTCCTCGGACCGCAGCACCCCTTCCAGCAAGACGATCCGGTGCGCCAGGCCCGCATCGCGCAACGCGACCGCCTCATCCAGGCGCGCCACCGCAAAGGCATCCGCATCGGCCAGGGCCCTGGCCACTTCCACCAGGCCGTGCCCGTAGGCGTTGGCCTTAATCACCGCCATCACCCGGGATCCCGGCGCGGCCTCGCGAACGGACAGGAGATTGTGTCGGAGGGCGGCGGTATCCACGACCGCCCGGGCGGCGGCGCTCACCCGAAGGCCTCGTCCCCGAAGCTGTCCGGGGCGAAGTTCTCGAACTTCGTGTACTCGCCGAGAAACGTCAGCGGCACTTCCCCGGTAGGACCATTTCGCTGCTTCGCGATGATGATGTCCGCGATGCCCTTGCGCATGGTCTCCTTGTTGTAGACCTCGTCCCGGTAGATAAAGGCAATCACGTCGGCGTCCTGCTCGATGGCGCCGGACTCGCGCAGATCGGACATCACCGGGCGCTTGTCGGTGCGCTGTTCGACGCCGCGATTCAGCTGGGACAACGCGATGACGGGCACCTCCAGTTCCTTGGCCAGGGCCTTGAGGGAGCGCGATATTTCGGAGATTTCGGTGGCCCGGTTCTCCGAGTTCCCGGCAACCTTCATCAGCTGGAGATAATCCAGAACAATCAGCCCCAGACCGTGCTCGCGTTTCAGCCGGCGCGCCCGGGCGCGGATCTCTGTCGGAGACATCGCCGGCGTGTCGTCAATGAACATCTTTGCCTGGGACATGATCGTCACCGCGGCGTTGATCCGGGTCCAGTCCTCGTCGGAGAACCGCCCGGTGCGCAAATGGGACTGGTTCACCCGGCCGAGGGAGGAAATGAGCCGGAAACTGAGCTGCTCCGCCGACATCTCCATGCTGAACACCGCCGTCGGCACGCCAACCCCGATCGCGGCATGTTCGGCAATGTTCATCGCAAAACTGGTCTTGCCCATGGACGGGCGACCGGCAACGATCACGAGGTCCCCGGCCTGAAGACCGGCGGTCATGCGATCCAGATCGTCGAAGCCGCTGGGGAGGCCGGTAATCTCCGAGTCGGAATTGTAGAGCTCGTCCAGCCGGTCGATCGTGCCGGGCAGAATCTGCTTGATGGACTGAAAGCCGGAGCCGCGCCGCTTTCCCCGCTCCGCGATCTCGAAGACCCGCCGCTCGGCGTCGTCCACCAGCTCGCTGGCGGGCCGCCCCTCGGGATTGAATGCGTTGCTGGCGATCTCACCGCCAGCAGCGATGAGATCCCGGAGCATGGCGCGTTCGCGGACGATCTCCGCGTAGGCCCGGACATTGGCGGCGCTGGGGGTCCCGCGAACAAGCGACCCGAGATAGGCCAGTCCGCCTGCGGACTCCAGCTCGTCACGCTTCTCCAGGAACTCCGATACCGTGACCGCGTCGCCCGGTTCACCCCGCTCCGCCAGATCGCCCAGCGCGGTAAAGATCAGCTTGTGATCGCGCCGATAGAAGTCGCCCGAGGAGACGATGTCCGCCACCGTATCCCACGCGGTGTTGTCCAGCATCAGGCCGCCCAGGATCGCCTGCTCCGCTTCGACGGAATGCGGCGGAACCTTGAGAAACTCCTCCGGCCGAGGCTGCGTTTCGGCGACGTTGCTCACGGTTTTCCCACCGCTATCCCAGGGCCTGCGACGATAGCACAGCAAGTACCGGGCGGGCGGCCGGAGGCCAGGACCACGCTAGGCGGCGTCTGCGCCGTCGGCTTCGACCGTCACCGTGAGGTCGAGGTGCACATCGGGGTGGAGAACGATCTCGACCGGGTACTCGCCCACGGCCCGGATCGGGCCCTCGGGCAGCCGCAGCTCGCTGCGGCTGAGCTCCACGCCCGCGGCGGTGGCCACCTCGGCGATGTCGGCCGGACCCACGGATCCAAAGAGTTTGCCTTCGCTTCCGGCCTTGGCCTTGATGATCAGCACGAGATCCTTGGCTGACTCCGCCCGTTTCCTGGCAGCTTCCAGCGCCGTGGCGGCGATCGCCTCCAGCTCGGCGCGGCGCGCCTCGACGACGGCGAGGTTATCCCGCGTCGCCAGCAATGCCTTGCCTTTCGGAATCAGGTAGTTGCGGCCATAGCCCGGGCTGACCTTGACCGTATCCCCGACCTTGCCGAGGGCGTCCACGTTATCCAGCAGAATCACTTCCATCGTTTTTTCACCTTTGCGTTCGGGCGAGCCCTGCCGGCCCCGCCATCACGACCCCGCCTGGCGGGCGCGGGCCCTGAAATCCAACCAAGTATCCGCCACCGCCAGCATCGCGAGCGCCATCAGCGCATACGGTGCCGCGATCAGCACACTCACATACATCACACCCAAAATCAGCGACGGCCATCCGCGCGCGGCGGTAACGCCGTGGACCACCGCAATGCCCTGCAGAGCCAGGCCGGCAAACAGCACGAGCACGAGACTCCGGCCCACGGGCCAGCCCAGCGCCTGGGCGGCCAGATAAACCAGCCCGGTGACGATGACCGGCACCTTGCCGAGGCGCAGATTCCGGAACGCGTTGCCGAATGCGCCCGGACTCGTCAGGCCGGCGTGCCAGTACATACCCAGCATGAGCGCGACCATGACCGCCAGAAAGAGCGACGCGGACATGATGCCCGGCATGGCCTGCGCGAGAACAGTCACCAGGTCCGGCGAAACCGCCGTATCCGCCGGCGCCACTACCGACAGGACCTCGCCGATCATCGGCCCCCAGACAACCACCGGATCCCGGATGAGGCTCTGCGCCACCACGGCAACCCCCGCCGACCCTGCCAGAGCCGCGAGCGCCGCCCTCGAAAAAGATCCGCTGCCGGCCAGCTGTCCCGCCAGCGCCAGGGCCGGAACCCAGACCGCCGCGGCCGACGCCGCCACCAGCCACTGTCCGCCCGCGGCGAGCCCCACGAGCAGGATCACTGCCGTGGCGATCGCGCCTGCCCGCCAGCCCGCCGCGGCGCCCTTTTGCAGGCGCATCAGAACCAGCACGCCGCCGCTGAGGAAACTCAGCAGCGGCACCAGCGAAAGCGCGGCGGCCGCGAGGCCGGCACGATACTCCCGGCTGGCGACCCATCGGGTAAGAGACTCCACCGGCCCGGATCCGGGCCGACCGTCAGTGACGGTCGGTGTAGGGCAACAGGGCCAGGTAGCGGGCCCGCT
>JARFQW010000203.1 GCA_029287575.1 Gammaproteobacteria bacterium
CCGAACACCAGGTTCGTCCCCACATTGGCCAGGTGTCTGCGCACCGTGCGCGCCCGGGCCGCCCGATGGGCGCTGGCGGCCAGCGTGGCTTCACCGGCGGTGAGCCGCGCCAGGCTGCCCGGCGGCCCGGCAGCCCTCATAGGATCGGCGCCATGGCGGCCGGCATGGGGACGCACCCGCATGAGCGTCAGCGCGGTGAGGCCCCGCAGCATCGCGACGCCATTGGCCACCTGGTCGTCGTTGTCGCTGTTGGTGAACATACGCGTGCCATGGAACAGTGCGGCGGCCCCGTAGACCGCGCTCCAGCCGTCCTGCCAGAGCACGATCTGCCCTCGCCGTTCATCCAGTCTGGTTTCCAGAAACTCGAGTCGTTCGAGGTCGTTATCGGCTCGAACCTCCGCCGCGCCGACCAGCGCCGCGGCCAGCGCAAGAAGCCGCAACAGGCGCCCCCGGCGACCGCGAGAAAACCGATTCGGCTTGAGCATGAGAATACGATCCGGGTTCGACGGAAGGCGCGGATGCTACACGGATATAAGACGACGGCAAGCCGGGCCGGCACGCTTTCAGACCAGGACGCCGCGGGGCGCGCGGCACACAAAGGGCCGCGGAATCCGCCGTTAGCGCTCCTGGGACATCACTTCTTGCGGCGTCGGAGCGATGACCGAGGCGTCGTCCACCCATCCGCCGCCCATGGACCGGTACACGTCGACGAGGCTGGTGTAGTGGCTGATGCGGGCGTTGACCGCCTCGAGTTCCGCGGTGAACAGTTCCTGGTTGGCGTAAAGGACCTCCAGGTAACTCGCGGCACCGGCCTCGAAACGCAGGTCCGCGAGCCGCGCGTAGTCGCGCAGCGCATCCACTCTCAGCGACAGGGATTCGTATACGGAAGCAAACTTTTCCGTCGCGACCAGGGAATCGTTGACCTCGCGAAGGGCGTTCAAGATCGTGCCGCGATAGAACTCCTCGGCCTGCTGACGGGCGGCTTCCGCGGACTGCACCGTTCCGGCAATGCTGCCCGCCGTGAAGATCGGACCCAGTACGTTGGCGCCGATGTTCCAGGTGCGTGCGGAGGAATCGAGGAAATCGTCGATATCCGTGCTGGCCGCGCCGTACGCGCCGGTGATGGCGATGTCCGGGTAGTAAAGCGATCGCGCAACGCCGATCTCGGCATTGGCCGCGATGAGATTCTGCTCCGCCTGGGCGATGTCCGGCCGCCGGACGAGAAGATCCGACGTCAGGTACTCGGGAACCTCCGGCAACGGCATCTGTTCGATTTCGCGGCCCCTGAGGATATCTCCCGGATTACGGCCGATCAGGATGGACAACAGGTTTTCCTGCGCGGCAATCTGGGCCTCGAAACCCGGTATGGCGGCCTGAGCCTGATAGTACTGGCTCTCCACCTGGGAAAGCTCCAGACGGGACACGGTGCCGTACTGATAGCGCAGACGGAAAATGTCGAGACTGCGGGCGTAGGTCGCTGCCGTATCGATGGAAATCTCGAGTTGCCGGTCCAGCCCGCGGAGCGTGATATAGGTGGTCGCCACCCCGGCAACCACGCTCAGAATCACCCCGCGGCGGCCCTGCTCCGAGGCATAGACCTGAGCCTGGGCGGCTTCCGTTTGCCGCCTGACCCGCCCGAACAGGTCAATCTGCCACGAGGCCCCCAGAGACGCCTCATACTGGGTGAAATAGGGGTCACTGCCGGGTGCAAACCCGAAACTGTCCTCGGACAGGCGATTCCGGCTGACGTCGGCCCCGTATCCGACTTGCGGAAAGAACTCGGCCCGGGTCGTTCGCAGGGCGCCAAGAAATTGTTCGACCCGCGCCGCCGCCTGGCGGATATCGGTGTTGTCCGCAAGCGCCGTGGCGACCAACTCGTCCAGGACCGGGTCCTGAAAGCGATTCCACCAGCGCATGTTGGCCAGATCCTCCGCTTCTCCCGTGTCCACGCGCCAGTCGGCGGGAATGACGACCTCGGGTTGTTCGTAGTCCGGTCCTACGGCGCAACCCGCCAGCAAGGCGACGAGGGCAGCACCGATCCGCGCCGGCCAGCATCCGGTAACCATGTCAGTGTCCGCCCGACGTATCCGCCGGCGCAGCGGCGGTCCGGGCTTCCGCGCCGTCCGCGTCAGGGCCGATGGATTTCTTGCCGGCCCTGCGTTCGGACAGCGACTCGATGATCACGAAGAACATCGGCACGAAGAACGAGGCGATGATTGTCGAAGCCAGCATGCCGCCGATAACGCCGGTGCCGATGGCGTGCAGACTGTTGGCGCCGGCGCCCGTGGCGCGCGCCATGGGCACGCAGCCGAGTATGAAGGCCAGCGAGGTCATGACGATCGGCCGGAAGCGGACCCGCGCGGCTTCGGCCGCTGCTTCTTCCACCGGCATGCCGTTGCGGTAGTTCTCCACCGCAAATTCGGTGATCAGAATGGCGTTCTTCGCCGATAGCCCGATGAGCGTCACGAGGCCGACCTGGAAGTAGACGTCGTTCTCCAGGCCCCTGGCCCAGGTGAAGGTGAGCGCGCCGAGAATGGCGAACGGCACCGCCATCAGGACCCCCAGAGGCAAGGTCCATTTCTCGTACTGCGCCGCCAGAATCAGAAACACCATGATGATGCCGAATATGAAGGCCAGCGTGGACGTACCGCCAGCCAGCTTCTCCTGGAACGCCTGTCCTGACCAGGCATAGGAGTAACCATCCGGAAGGACCTCGTCGGCCACTTCCTCCATGGCCGCGATGGCCTGACCCGAACTGAACCCCGGCGCCGCCGCGCCAGTGACCTTGGCCGCCGGGAACGCGTTGAAGCGGGGCAGCACATTGGGGCCGGCCACATAGCGCCGGGTCGCGATGGCCGACAGAGGGACCATTTCCCCGGTCTGGGAGCGGATGAAAATGTTCGCGAAATCCTCAGGGTCGTCCCGGAACCCCGGTTCGGCCTGGATGATCACCTGCCAGATGCGGCCGAACTCCGTGAACTGGGAGATATACAGCGACCCGAAATAGGCCTGCAGGGTCGAATACACGTCCTGCACCGGAATGTTCAGCAACTCGGCACGGTTGCGGTCCACATCCAGATAGAGTTGCTGTTCCGTCGCGGAAAACGTGGTGGACATGCCGGCAAGCTCGGGGCGCTGGCGCGAGGCGGTCAGAAACTTGGTGACGGCATCCTGGAGCGCCGCGGGCGATGCGCCTCCCCCGTCCTCGAGAT
>JARFQW010000038.1 GCA_029287575.1 Gammaproteobacteria bacterium
CCGCAAGCAGGGTGGCTGAGAATTCCTTCGAGAACCCCAGGCCTTCGGAAACAATGGTCGATCCGCCTTCGACGAAGGCGTTGATGCCGCCGGCGCCGAAGCTGGAGTAGACCTCCCGCCAGTCTCCGAGCGTGGCGAACCCGGCGCTCACGGCAATGATCGCTGCAAGGGCCAGCAGCCCTTCGCCAAGAGACCCCCCGTAGCCGACGAAGCGCTCGTCGGTTTCCCGGTCGATCTGCTTGGAAGTGGTTCCCGAGCCCACCAGGGCGTGAAATCCGGAGACCGCACCGCAGGCAATCGTCACGAACAGGAGCGGGACAATGGGCGGCGTTCCCGCCGGAAGATCGCTGTTGAAGGCCGGCGCAACCACCGACGGATTGAACAGCGCCACGGACAGATAGAGTATGCCCAAGCCAATGAACAGCTGCAGTCCGTTGATGTAGTCACGGGGCTGAAGAAGCATCCAGACCGGGAGCATGGATGCGATCGCCGCATAGACGAACATGATCACGATCCATTGCGCGCTGGCGCTGAGCCCGAAGGTCCCGTCGGAGAGCGAGAAGGGAAACGAGGGTCCGATGTAAAGAAAGAAATACAGCGCCACGAGTCCGATGACCGACGGCCACAGCAGTCCCACTTTCATCCGGTAGATGAGCTGGCCGATGAACAGCGCCACGAGGATTGCGCTCCACGCCGGCAAGACGGCGCTGGGCGTTCTGATAAAGCTGCTCGATATCGCGACCGCGAACACCGCATTGACCATGAGCAGGAGCAGAAAAATCACGATCATGAACAGGCTTTGCGCGCGCTTGCCGACCAGATCCCCCGTAAACGAGCCGATCGATCGCGCCTTGTTCCGAACGCTGGCCCAGACCGCACCGAAATCGTGTACGCCGGCGAAAAAAATCGTGCCGAAAACAACCCAGAGAAACGCGGGAACCCAGCCCCAGATGATGGCGATCGCCGGCCCGATAATGGGCGCGGCGCCGGCGACTGACGTGAAGTGGTGGCCCCAGAGCACGAGCTTGTTGGTCGGCACGTAGTCGATGCCGTCCTCCATCTCGTGGGACGGCGTCACGAACTCCGGGTCCAGGCGGTAGATCCGTTCGGCAATGAACCGAGAGTAGAACTGCCAGCCAAGGAAAAACATGCCAAGACCGACCACGGCCATCATGAGAGCATTCATTTCGGGCCTCCCGCCTCCTCGCAAGCGTTTATACGGTCAACAGGATGTCCGCGGCGTCAGCTTCGGGTCGACGACAGACATGAGATCGAGTCTAGACCACCCGCTCCCGCAGTTCTGTTGCACTTCAGTCTTAGATCGAGGCCCGCCTCCGCGGATAAAGAGCCATTCCGGTCTGGCGCGACCGACTCCTTCCTGCCTGACCGGGGCGGATCATGCCGAGCGGCCTTCACGACCAGGACGGTGACCCAGGCACGCCGCAGAGGCGGCAGGCCACGCGCCCCCGGGATCGCTGTCGTCAGCGCCAAAGCGGGATGAGATTCGGGTGATCGGTGTGCTGGCAGTACCCTGCACGGACGCACCGAGCATGGCGTGAATTTCCCGCCAGGGCCGCTGCGCCTTTATGCCTTTGCTCAGGGCCCGCGAGAAGCCGGCCTCGATACCTTCTGACGTCCCGGCCGGGCTCTGGCCTCCTCGCGGGAGCTTCCCTGACAAGGCCACTATCTCAATGCAATTGTCCCGGTCCATGCAGTCAGCATGGAGAGGGTCCTGTCCGGGCATGGTCAGCTTGAACATCACGAGCCCGTCAGGGCCTGGGGCGTCGAGTTCGCCAAGGCGGTGTTTCCTCGGCAGATCGCCGGCAACGGCCTTGGTCGGGTAAAAGATGCCCACTTCCGCTTCGATGACGGGTACGAACCCGGCTCCGAGGATTTGCCCGCCAATCCCGAACTGCTGGCGTACGATGGCTTCGTTGCCCCAGAATATCCGCCAGTTCGAACACCCGGCGCATCCTGGTACCGAACACCTCATGGGACCTGTCGATTGACTGGCTGGAAATCGCCGATGCGAGATACCCGCAACGCCGCAAGGACCGGTTCAGCGGAATCGGTGACCACATTCAGTTGTCGCCGTTCCTGACACCCCTGGAGAATGACCCGCGCTGAAAACCGCTGCTGGCCCGCGCACGGTAGGCGGTTTCGGCCCGCTGGGCTTCTTCAGCCCACGTGGGTGTGCCGCCGATGGGCAAACGGTGAGGCGACAAGACTTCCCGCGACGAGGGCCACGAGGAAATACACCGGCTCCTCCCCTCCGCCGCCGAGGGCTGCAACGGCCGGACCCGGACAATACCCGGCCAGACCCCAGCCGAGGCCGAATACGGCTGACCCGGTCAACAACTGGGCATCGATATCCGACCGCGTGGGCAAATGCAGTGTTTCATCGAACAGCGGCTTGTCCCGCAGGGCGAACCGGTAGCCGACCGTGGCAACCACGGTAGCCGCCAGCATCACCAGGGCCAGGCTCGGATCCCAGGGGCCGGCCACGTTGAGGAACGCGAGCACCTTGTCGGGATCGACCATGCGCGAAACGCTCAGGCCCAGGCCAAACAGCAATCCGGCCGCCAGCCCCGCAAGCACTCTCCCGGTGGCTGCATTCATGCGAACCATCCCGCAGCACCCAGCAGGCTGGCCACGCCGATCCCGGCGAACAGAAACACCAGGGTGGCCACGATCGATCGAACCGAGAGCCGGGCAACGCCGCAGACTCCGTGGCCGCTGGTACAGCCGCTCCCGACGCGGGTTCCGAAACCGACCAGAAAACCGGCCATAATCAAAACCGGCAGCGGAAACCCGCTCCTCGCCGTATGAGGCTCCCCTGTCGCGACGTGAAACAAGGCGCCGGCTGCAACGGCGCCGAGAAGAAAGGCCCATCGCCAGGCCCGGCCGTCCGTCGTCCGCGCGATCGCGCCATTGAGAATACCGCTGGCGCCGGCAATCCGGCCATTCAGCCGCATGAGAAGCACGGCGGCCAGCCCGATCAATACCCCGCCCAGCAGCGCCGGGCCCGGAGTAAATCCACTGATAGTCATGGCGCGAGTCCTCCGCACCGGGTTCTGTCGATGATTGGCTTCCCTTAACCCGAGACTAGGCGCGGTCATCGGGAATGTCGACCCGGGGAGACGGCGTTGCGGCCCGCCCTGCCCGCCGTGTCCGGGAAACCCTGCTGTCCCCGGCGGCTCAGCCGATCAATTTCAGTATTCGATCGGGCAGATCTGCCAGCCCCAGGGAGCGCCGGTGTTCGAGGATGTAAGCAATGTAGCGTTCCGGGTTTTCCTGTTCGCCATCCAGCAGCACGGTAATCCATGTCTCCCAGAAATCATCCCAGGTGCCTTCGTGGGCGAAGGGTTTATGCCCGGACTGTTCTGCGAGACCGTGCCGCTCCACGCGGGCGACAAACAGCGACCATTGCTCCGGCGTGTCGCGCAGCGTCTGCGCTGCCAGATCCTCGCGCATCGCGATGCCGAGTGACTTGAGATCGGAGAAGCCTGGCCGGCCGAAAGACCAGCCCAGCGTAGGCACACGTTTTCCCGGCGGACTCATACCCTTGCCCCTCTTCGACCAGGATGGAGTGATCATGCACCAGCCCCGTCTTCGTGGCCACTCCTGATCGTGCTCATACCCTGCGATGACCGGATGTCCGCGTGTCCCGACTCGTTCACCGGCCACCAGGCGCCACGACACCCTCGGGCGCGGCACAACGGCTCAAGTCCCGGGCACTGCCTCGGCAGGCCGGTTCCTCCGCGGGTGATGCCCACCCCCCTACACGGCTAAACGCTTGAATCCAGGACCGATGAGCTTTGGGAAAAGTTTCTTTACTAATCCGTTCGATGCGGAACATATCGAATGTCCGCTCTCATCATGCCAGACCCTTGCCCGATTCCGGCTCAGTCCCGTTCCCGGCCGATAAACCGGTACGCCACGGCGCCGAGCATCGCCCCGATGACGGGCGCTACCCAGAACAACCAGAGTTGGCTGACGGCCCATCCGCCGGCGTAGACGGCTACGCCGGTGCTGCGGGCCGGATTGACCGAGGTATTGGTGACGGGAATGCTGATCAGGTGGATCAGCGTCAGAGCGAGGCCGATGGCCAGAGGCGCGAACCCGGCCGGGGCCCGCGAATCGGTGGCACCGAGAATGACGACCAGAAAGATCATGGTCATGACGATTTCGGTGATCAGCGCCGCGGACATCGAGTACTGGCCCGGCGAATGTTCTCCGTAACCGTTCGAGGCAAATCCGGCGGAAACGTCGAAACCGGCCTGGCCGCTGGCGATCAGGTACAGAACGCCCCCTGCCACGAGAGCCCCTGCGACCTGGGAGACGATGTAGGGGATCAACTGGGCCTGTCTCTTATACACATCTCCGAGCCCACGAGACGAACAATTCCATCTCGTATGCC
>JARFQW010000044.1 GCA_029287575.1 Gammaproteobacteria bacterium
CGCATAGCGGGGATCGTGGGTCACCATGCAGATGGTCGCGCCGGTCTCGTGCAGTTCGTTCAGCAGGTTCATCACGGCTTCGCCGTTTTTCGAGTCCAGGTTGCCGGTCGGCTCATCGGCCAGCAGGATCGAGGGCTTGCCGACCAGCGCGCGGGCGACCGCCACCCGCTGCTGCTGACCGCCGGAGAGCTGGGCCGGGTAGTGCTTCAGCCGGTGAGCCATGCCGACCCGTTCGAGGGCCTCCAGCACGCGCGCCTTGCGCTGTTTTCTGCCAAGCCCCTGCCGATAGGTCAGCGGCAGCTCCACGTTTTCGTAGACAGTCAGGTCGCCAATGAGATTGAAGGCCTGGAATATGAAACCGATCTCGGCGTTGCGGATGCGCGAGCGCTCCCGTGCGCTCATGGCGTCCACCTGATGACCGCCCAGGGAATACTGTCCGTCCGATGGCGTATCCAGCAGGCCGAGGATCGCCAGCAGCGTGGACTTGCCGCAGCCCGACGGGCCGTTGATGGAGAGATACTCGCCCTTGTTGATGCGGAAATGCACTCCGGACAGGGCGTGGGTCTCCACCTCGTCGGTCAGGAAGACCTTTTTGATGTCGGACAATTCGATCAGGGCCTGTTCGCTCATCTCTCGATTCCTTTGTCGTGAAGGCGGGGACACACTGTCCGTCGCCAGGGTCTGACGCCGGCGGGCGCCAGCGGGTTTAGTCACCCGCGTCTATCTGAACTCGATACGGTCGTAGTCCTTCCAGCGGGACATGTCCGAAAGGATCACCTGGTCACCCTCGACCAGGCCGGATACGATTTCGATGGTATTGACCGACGTTCTGCCGAGCTCCACCGGCACACGCACGGCTTCGTTCTGACCAGGAACGAGCTTGAACAGCGCGGCATTTCCGCCCGACTGACCGAACGCCGGTCGGCCCACGTACAGGACGCTCTCCAGCCGCTCGATTTCCACGGTGCCGTCCACGGACAGATCCGGACGCGCGCCCCGTGGCAGCTCGCCGGTGAGATCCACGTCCACCTGGACTGTGCCGTCGATCACGGCGGGATCGATGCGGCGCACGCTGCCTTCCACCAGGCCGTTGCGGGTATCCACCTCGACCCGCTGGTCGAGCAGGAGATCCCGGGCCTGGGACTCTGGAATACGCAGTTCGGCAATAAGCTCATCCGGTCGCGCCACCCTCGCCATCGTCGATCCGAGGGTCACGCGCTGACCTTCTTCCACCGGCACGGACTGGAGAACGCCGGCCAGCCCTGCCCGCACCTTCAGCCCGTCGAACTGGGCCTGCCGCAGGCGCTCGGTGCTCTCGGCCTGGGCGACCCGCGCGGCACTCGCGGCCAGCTGGGCCTCGATGGCGTCGGCAAACGTCCGCAGCCGCTGGCCCTCGATTTC
This sequence comes from Gammaproteobacteria bacterium, assembly GCA_029287575.1. Classification (GTDB taxonomy): domain Bacteria; phylum Pseudomonadota; class Gammaproteobacteria; order Steroidobacterales; family XN24; genus JARFQW01. The sequence continues at coordinate 1,402 of JARFQW010000044.1, forward strand.
CATCCGAATCCGGTACTGGTCGGCGGTGAGCCTGGAGCGCTGGTACTGCACCTTGGAGACGATATGGTCTTCCAGCAGATCGGCCTCGGCCTCGGCCTGCAGCCGTGCGCTTTCATACTCCGCCCGGGCGCTTGCAAGCGCCGCCCGCTGATCGAGACGCTGACTTTCCAGGGTATGCCGCAGGGCGGCATGATCGGCCCGCGCGGCCGCGGCGGCCGCCCGTGCGTCTTCCACCGCGCGCACGACATCGGGGTTGACCAGTTCCAGAAGCACCGTGTCCGGTTCGACCCGTGTCCCGGGCAGCACGTGGATCCGTTCGACTCGTCCGTCCACCGGCGCCGCGATCCAGCGGGTTTCCCGAGGCACCAGCGTGCCGGGACCGCGCACCCGGCGGACCATCTCACCGCGCCGAACCGTATCAACCCACAGGGATGCTTCGTCCACCGTGGGCGCGGCGGGCTTCAGCGATGCCACCGCCACGACCGCGCCGAGCAGCGCTATGGCACCACCGGCCGCCAGCATGATCCGGCGGCGCTGTTTCTCTTTCTTCAGGTCGGTGCGCTGGATATCCATGCCCACTCCGATGCAGGCTTCGTGCCAATTCCCCGTTCCACGGGAAATGCCGCATTTCCGGTCGTGCCCGTGCCGCGGCGCGGCGTTGTCGGGGCCCTGCGCTGCCCGTTTCCGGGACAGGGCGTCCCAAAATCGGGACGGCAGTTCACGCCCCCGGCGACACCGCCGCTGCCGTGGGGGAGGCGGCCAGGCCGCGCAGGGCCATGGCCTTCACTCCCGCCGTCTATACTTCGCGAACCGGGGAGAGGGGGAGACGCGTGCGATGAGCTATCCGGACTGGATGATTCGCGGGCCCGAGGTATCGACCTGCAACTGCAACTGGGGCTGTCCGTGTCAGTTCAATTCCCTGCCCACCCACGGCAACTGCCGGGCGGCGGTTGCGATGCGCATCGACGAGGGCCATTTCGGCGATGTGGATCTCGCCGGGGTGTTGTGGGCCGGCCTGTTCGCCTGGCCCGCGGCCATCCACGAAGGCAACGGCGAGTGCCTGGCCATCATCGACACCAACGCCTCCGACGCCCAGCGTGACGCTGTCCTGCAGATCATGTCGGGGCAGACCTCCGAGCCCGGCGCGACCATCTTCAATGTCTTCGCCGCGACGTACGAAACCGTCCACGATCCGGTCGTCGCACCGATCGATTTCGAGGTGGACATGCAGGCCTGGACCGGCCGATTCAGCATCCCGGGCTACGTGGACGGCACGGCGATGCCAATCGCCAACCCGGTGACCGGCATCGCCCACCGGGCCCGCGTTGCCCTGCCCGAAGGTTTCGAGTACCGCGAAGCGGAATTCGTCAGCAGCCATACCCGCTCCGACAGCGTCATCCCGCTGGAGTGGGCCGACGGCCATGGCCACATCGCGATGCTGCACATGGGGCCTGCCGGACCGATCAGCTGAGCGTGAGCGGACCTTCGGCCCCGGAAGCCGCTGCGACCGGCACCACCAACCCGGACCGGGTCGCCGACCTGGTGCGCAGGGACCGGTTGCTCGTGGGCGGTGCGCTGGTCGCGATCACCGCCCTGTCCTGGGCCTGGCTGGTCGCCGGTGCCGGCATGGACATGGATATGGGCGGTATGGACCCGGACATGGTCATGCCGATGGAGTGGACCGCCAGCCTCTTTGCCGTGATGTTCCTGATGTGGTGGATCATGATGATCGCCATGATGGTGCCCAGCGCGGCGCCGATGATTCTCCTGTTCGCTACGGTCAACCGGCGGCAGCGGGCGATGGCCGCGCCCTGGGTGCCCACCGGCATTTTCGCGGCCGGTTACCTGGCGGCCTGGGCCGTATACAGCGGGCTTGCGACCGGCCTCCAGTGGCTCCTGGACCGATCCGGCCTCATGACCATGGCCATGGCCAGCGCG
>JARFQW010000052.1 GCA_029287575.1 Gammaproteobacteria bacterium
CGAAGACGACCGCAACGGGCGGCTGTATGCGACCTGCCGTTCGCCGGCGGCGGCCACCGATCTGCAGCAGCTTGCCGGGCGTAACGAGCGCCTGGTTGTGCTTTCGCTGTATCTGCTCGACGAGACCAGTATCGAGGCCGCAGCCGCCCGGGTGCAGGCCGACCGCGGCCGACTGGACTGGCTGATCAACGCCTCCGGAATTCATCACGACGGAGACATGCAGCCCGAGCGGAGCCTGGCGAAGGTCGAGGCCGATAGCCTCGTCAAGGCATTCCGGGTCAACGCGCTGGGTCCGCTGCTGGTTGCGAAGGCCTTCGAGCCCCTGCTCAAACGCAGCCGTCAGGCGCGCTTCGCCAGCCTTTCGGCGCGGGTGGGCAGCATCGGCGACAACCGGCTCGGCGGCTGGTATGCGTACCGGTCAACCAAGGCCGCCCTCAATCAGATGACCCGGACTCTGTCCGTTCAGTGGCGCCGCCTGACCCATCCGATCCTATGCGTGGCGCTGCATCCCGGTACGGTCGCGACGGACCTCTCGGCACCGTTCACGCGCAGCTACGACCCGGCCAAGGTGTTCACACCGGCCCGGGCGGCAAGGCAGTTGCTCGACGTGCTTGATGGCCTCGGCCCGGAGGACACCGGCGGCTTCTTCGCCTGGGACGGCAGCCCGATTCCCTGGTAGCCGGGACGACCGCCACCGCCCCGCCGCCGGGAGACTGGCATCTTCAGGCCTGGAGCGCCTGCCCTTCCCGGTGCCGCACGAACTGCCCGGGCGAGATGCCGTGCCAGCGCCGGAACGCACGGGTAAAGGTGCTCTGGTCGGAGTAGCCGAGCATGAAGGCCGTCTGGCCGATTGAGCGGCTCTCGCTGGTGAGCAGGCGCTCGGCCATGTCACGACGCGTCCCCTCGAGCAGCTGACGGAAGGTTGTCCCCTCCGCGCGCAGGTCTCGCTGCAGGCTGCTGGTGCTCCGGTTCAGGCGGCTGGCGACGTCCGCCTCGGTCAGCCGCCCGGACGAGAGGTGCTGCACCAGGAGCTCCCGCACCCGCGAGGTGGTCTCACCCTCGTCCACCTCGGCGATCATTCGATCCAGCAGACGGTCCGCGTCCTGGGCGAGGTCGAGATTGCCCGCGGGCAGCGGCCGTTCGAGATCCGACACCCGCAGGGCAATCCCGTTCTCCTCCTGGGCGAAGGACACGGGACAGCGGAAGAACTCGACGTAGCGACTGTGGTGTCCGGGATCCGGCCGTCGCAGCCGGACCCAGACGGGCGCCAGGTCCGGATAGCTGGCCCGCCGGCACATCGTCAGGATCGCGGCGAGACCGGCCTCCCCCAGCACGACCGGCATGTTGCGCACCCCGGGCGCGGCCCGCAGCCGGTAGACCCGGTAGTCATCTTCCTCCCGCCATTCCACGGCCGCGGCGGTGCTGGCGATCCGGTGGTAGCGGGCCCAGCGGTCCATCGCCCGCTCGAGACTGGTGCTCGCCAGCCATGCGAATCCGAGAATCTGCATGGTGGTCGGGCGGCAGTGCTGCCCCGCAACAAGGCCCAGACACGGGTCCCCCGTCACCTCCATCGCTTCGACCCACAGTCGCGCCAGACCCGAGAAGGGATAGCGGACACCCGCCTTGCCGATGCTGGTCGGATCGAGGCCGGCCGCCTCGTAGAGGGGTGCAGGGTCGATGCCGTAGTGATTGACCAGCGCCTCGGACAGCGCGCCGGACATGCTGGCGAGTGATGTGGGCTCTCGTCGCGGTGTCGTCATGTTGACCGGTTCTGCACGAAAAGCTGTGGGAACTGGCAAGAGCATAGCGCAGCAAATCCGTAACTTGGGCAACACGATTCAAGTGACCCCGGGCTGGCACCGATCCAGGGCCGGCCGAACGGGGCAGGAGGAGGAAGGTGAAGAGCTGTCGCTACGACCGTCATGCCATCGCCGGCAGCCGCCAGGACCGGGGTGCGGTGCGGCCGCATCCGCTGCAGGTTCGCCGGCAGCGCGCCTGGGCACGTCTGCGTCGCCTGACGACGGGTTGCTCTCATCCGCCGGGCGGTCGCCGCTGCACGCGCCACGGGGCGTCGCAGAAGGAGGGGTCATGAACGCACGACAGATCGACCGCTATCTGGACACGTCTAACAACCCGGAGGGTCGCGAGCAGGTGATCAGTCTGGCGGCCGATCTGGACGAGACCTGTATCGAGGACGAAATCCGTCTGTATCGGGCGCTCTGTATCGGACTGACGGTGCTCATCGGCGTCGTGCTCGGCACCCGCTACCTCTTCTGAGGAACGACTGAACGCATTCGCGAGATACACCGAGCCCATGGAGGAGGAAACCATGCGCACAATTCAGAGGACGACAGCCAAGCCACCCCTGCTCGATTCACAGGGATTCGATTCGCCGGAATTCGACGCTCGAGAGGCGTCCTACGGCACCCGTGTCCGGCGACAGGCGCAGTTCCTGTCCGACGTCCAGGCCCCAGTCGGCCTCGACGGCTGCTGGGTTGCGGACGGCCGGCTCCTGGCCGGCGCCCACCCCGGTCTCGGTCCGTACGCGGTCGGTGACCGGCTGGATGTGCTGCTGGAAGCCGGCGTGCGGCACTTCGTGGATCTGACCCTGCCCGGCGAGTGCGCGGAATACGCCTGGGAACTGGACCTGCGCGCAGATGCGCTCGGTGAGGACGTAACCTACGCGCGGCATCCGCTGTCCCGTCGTCGCGCGCCAGCGGCAGCAACGGCGATCACCGCGGTGCTCGACCGGCTGAACGAATGCCTTCGGGCCGACGGGATCACGTATATCCACGGCCGCGATCCGATGCGCCGTCCGGGGCTGGTCGTCGGCTGCCAGATGGTGCAGCGCGGCCAGTCGCCGGACGTGGCCCTGAACTGGCTGGAGACTCGCAACTGGCGCAACGGCGGCCACCTCGAGACGCGCCCGCTGAGCCGGGAACAGCAGGAATTCGTCCGCGCCTGGACGCCACGATCATAGGGCGTCAGCCCGCCGGATGCCCGGGTACTCTCCTCCTCCTCCACCCGGGCGTCCGGTACTTATCCTGATTGGTCGGCGGCCCTCGGTCGCCGACCGTCATCCGAAGCCACGGAGGGTGGCAGCGAGCCGTTACAGTCCTCGGTCGGTGCCGGCCGGGAGCGCCAGCATGGACGTGATCCGCGCGTCCTTCTCGTGCCAGAGTTCGGTCAGCCAGGTCTGGAAACGAGTGCGGAACTCGGGGTCGTTCTGGTAATCGCCGCCAAGCAGCCCGGGGTCGATCTCGTAAGTCCGGATGTCGACCACGATGCGACGGAGGCGCCGGCAACACAGGTCCCAGAAGGTGCAGTTGCCGTCGGGGTAGACGATCGTCACGTCGATGAGCGAGTGGAGCGCATCGCCCATCGCATCGAGGACGAAGGCCACGCCGCCGGCGCGCGGCGGCATGAGGTGCGCGTAGACGGACTGTCGCGCGCGCTGCTTCTCGGGGGTTACCCGCGTCCCCTCGACGAAATTGATGACGGTCGTGGGGATGCTGCGGAATTTCTCACAGGCCTTCCTGGTCGCCGCGAGATCCTCGCCACGTTTCTCCGGGTGTTTCTCCAGGTAGGCCCGGGAGTAGCGTTTCATGAACGGCATGTCCATGGCCCACCACGCCTGCCCGAGAAACGGTACCCACTTGAGCACGTCCTTGATGAAAAACTTGAGGAAAGGAATGTGCCGGTTGAAGACGAGCTGCAGCGCGAGGATGTCCACCCAGGACTGGTGATTCGAGATCATCAGGTAGGAGCCCTTCCGCTTGAGTCCTTCGCGCCCCCTGATGTCCCATTCGATGTTCTGGGTGAGTCCGAGGATCAGCCGATTGATGCTGATCCAGTGCTCTCCGAACCAGACCAGCCAGC
>JARFQW010000144.1 GCA_029287575.1 Gammaproteobacteria bacterium
CCTACGTGGGCGCGGGCGTGAACTACACGATTTTCTTCGACGATGAGGCCGATGGGGCCCTTGAGCAGCTTGGCGGCGACCTGAGCATCGAGGACGACTCCTTCGGGTTCGCGGCGCAGATCGGCGCCGACTGGATGCTGGGCGAGCGCTGGTTCCTGAACGCCGATCTCCGCTACATCGCCATCGACACCGAGGCAAAGGTCAAACTCGGCGGTGAAACCCTCAAGGCCAACGTGGACATCAATCCGTTCGTCTATGGCCTGAACGTGGGCTTCAAGTTCTAGATCTGCGGCCACCGCCCGCGGCCTGGGTCCGCGGGCGGTGATTCGAAAAAACGACGGCGCCGCCGCGAGCAGCGGCTCGGGGCGGCGCGGAGGGACCGGGTTTGCGCCGGAGGGCGTGAACCCGGATTTTCTGACGCAAGAGGCAACCTGGCGGGTTAAACATGGCAACGGCAATCGCGGACACACATTCGGCAGCGACCACCCGGGCTGAGTCCTACAACGACAAGGTGGTCCGGCAGTTCACCATCATGACGGTGGTCTGGGGCGTGGTCGGGATGCTGGTAGGCGTGATCATCGCCGCCCAGCTCCTGTGGCCGGCCCTGAACTTCGACCTTCCCTGGCTGAGCTACGCCAGGCTGAGACCGCTGCACACCAACGCGGTAATCTTCGCCTTCGGCGGCTGCGCCCTGTTCGCGACCTCCTATTACGTGGTCCAGCGCACCTGCCACGTGCGCTTGTTCTCCGACGGCCTGGCCGCCTTCACCTTCTGGGGCTGGCAGGCGGTGATCGTGCTGGCCGCCATCACCCTGCCGCTGGGACTGTCCCAGGGCAAGGAATACGCGGAGCTGATCTGGCCCATCGACCTGCTCATCGCGGTCGTCTGGGTGTCCTACGCGATCGTGTTTTTCGGCACCGTCGCGCTGCGCAAGATCAAGCACATCTACGTGGCCAACTGGTTCTATGCGGCGTTCATTCTGACCGTTGCCGTGCTGCATATCTTCAACAGCCTGGCCCTGCCCACCAGCCTCACGCACTCCTACCCGGTCTATGCCGGCGTGGTCGACAGCATGGTGCAGTGGTGGTACGGCCACAACGCCGTGGGCTTTTTCCTGACCGCCGGGTTCCTCGGCATGATGTACTACTTCGTGCCCAAGCAGGCGGGCCGGCCGGTGTATTCCTACCGGCTCTCCGTGGTGCATTTCTGGGCGCTGATCTCCATCTACATGTGGGCCGGCCCCCATCACCTGCACTACACCACCCTGCCCGACTGGGCCCAGTCCCTGGGCATGGTGTTCTCGCTGGTGCTGCTCGCGCCCTCCTGGGGCGGCATGATCAACGGCATCATGACCCTTTCGGGCGCCTGGCATAAGCTCCGGACCGACCCGATCCTGAAATTCATGATCGTGTCGCTGTCCTTCTACGGCATGTCCACCTTCGAAGGGCCGATGATGTCCATCAAGACGGTCAACGCCCTGTCCCACTACACGGACTGGACCATCGGCCACGTGCATTCCGGAGCGCTGGGCTGGGTCGCCATGATCACGATCGGCTCCGTCTATATGCTGATTCCGCGCCTGTTCGGCCGCGAGTCCATGTACAGCGTGAAGCTGATCGACGTGCATTTCTGGACCTCCACCATCGGCGTGGTCCTGTATATCGCCGCCATGTGGATGGCCGGCGTCATGCAGGGCCTGATGTGGCGGGCGGTCAACGACGACGGCACGCTGACCTACACCTTCATCGAGAGCCTGAACGCCACCTACCCGTTCTACGCCGTGCGGCTGCTGGGCGGTGTGGTGTTCCTCACCGGCATGCTGATCATGGTTTACAACGTCTGGAAGACCATACGCGGCTCGGAGATTGCCGAGCAGCCGGTCCTGGCAGCGGCCTGAGGAGACGACGCACATGGGACATGAAACAGTCGAAAAACGGGTCGGCCTGCTCGGGGTCCTGATCGTTCTGGTCATCAGCATCGGCGGCCTGGTCGAGATCGTGCCGCTCGTGTTTTCCAGCCAGGTCACGGAGGCCGCCGAGGGCATCGAGCCCTACCCGGCCCTGCAGCTGGCCGGCCGCGACATCTACATCCGGGAAGGCTGCTATAGCTGCCATTCCCAGATGATCCGCCCGTTTCGCGCGGAGACCGAGCGCTACGGTCACTATTCCCTGGCCGGCGAGTCGGTCTATGACCGGCCGTTCCAGTTCGGATCCAAGCGCACGGGCCCGGACCTGGCCCGCGTGGGCGGACGCTACAACGACGAATGGCACCGTCTGCACCTGATCAACCCCCGCAACCTCGTGCCGGAGTCGAACATGCCCGGCTATCCGTGGCTCGAAAAGCATGAGGTCAACGCGCGGGCGACGGTCAAGCGGATGAAGGCGCTGCGTACCCTCGGCCACCCCTATACCGACGAGCAGCTCGCAGCGGCGGAAAAGGAACTGGCGGGCAAGACCGAGATGCAGGCGGTGATCGCCTACCTGCAGGGCCTGGGCACCAACATTCCGACGAGGCGCTAGGCCATGGATATCGGAACCGTGCGCGGACTGCTGACGCTGGCCCTGTTCGTTCTGTTTCTGGCAGTGGTCGCGTGGGCGTGGAGTTCACGGCGCAAGAAGGACTTCGACGAGGCGGCCCGGCTGCCGCTGGACGACGAGCCCCCCGGCGGACCGGGGAGCAAGAACCGACTTTCGGGAGGCGTGCCCCAATGAGTGGCTTCTGGAGCTTTTTCATCATTGCACTGACCGTGCTCAACCTCGTGGCGGCGGTCTGGCTGCTCATGGCAACGTCCAAGAGCAAGGGTCTTCCGCAGGGCGAGACCGTGGAGACCACGGGCCATACCTGGGACGGCGACCTGCAGGAGTTCAACAATCCCCTGCCCCGCTGGTGGCTTTGGCTGTTCTATCTGACCATCGTGTTCGCGGTGATCTACCTGATCCTGTATCCGGGGCTGGGCAACTTCGCTGGGGTGCTGGGCTGGTCCCAGACCGGTCAGTACGACACCGAGGTGGAGATCGCTGACTCCCGCTACGGCGAGTTCTTCGCCCAGTTCGCCGACCTGGAGATCTCCGAGCTGGCCCGCAACGATGCGGCGATGACCGCGGCCGACAACATCTTCGGCAACAACTGCGCGGCCTGTCACGGCTCCGCCGGCCGGGGCGCCGTGGGGTTCCCGAATCTGACCGACAACGCCTGGCTCTATGGCGGCTCCGAAGACGCCATCCTGCTCTCGATCCGCAACGGCCGCATGGGCGCCATGCCGCCCATGATCGACGCCATCGGCGGCGATGCCGGCGTGGCCAACATGGTGGAGCATGTGCGCAGCCTGGGCGGCCTGGAGCATCGGCCCGAAATGGCCGAGGCGGCCAAGGCCTCATGGGCGGTCTGCGCGGCATGCCACGGTATGGACGGCAAGGGCAACACCGCGCTCGGCGCCCCGAATCTGACCGACGATTCGTGGCTCTACGGCACCTCCCGCGACGTGATCGCGTACACGATCGCCAACGGGCGCAACAACCAGATGCCCGCCCAGCTACCCTTGCTCGGCGAGGAACGCAGCCGCGTCATGGCAGCCTACGTGCTGAAACTTTCCGGCCAGGTCGATGACTAAAAACGGGCCTGCGGGTCATCCCGCGGACGTCACGCTGGAGCCGCCGCCGAGATTCTGGCGGCGGCGTCAGCGGGACATCGCCAACGTGCTGTGGATTTCCTTTCTCATGGCGGCCGTGGCCACCATGGTGTTTTTCGCCATGATCGACCCGGAACTGCTCAGTGGCACAACCAGCCCCGGCTGGAACATCAGTCGCGAAACCGGCTATGCCATCGGGTTTTTCGGTTTCTGGGCCCTGACGCTGGCAACGAGTTTTCTGAGCATATTTCTGGTGCGCACCGAACACCGTCCGGAAGACGTTCCCGGTATCCGCCGCAAACTCGAAGCCGGCAGCCGCCCCGGACACACACCGCCCGGGAGCTGATTCCGGGCCTCCGATCAGGACCTGCTATCGATGAGCAAGACTCCCCAGGACGCCGCGGCGCCTGAGTCGTTTTACGTCGCCCACGAAAAGATTTATCCGCGGGAGGTTACCGGGCGATTCGCCCGCCTCCGGCACATTGCCGTATTCGTCCTGCTGGGCATTTACTACATCCTCCCGTGGGTTCAGTGGGACGGCCGACAGGCCGTGCTTTTCGACCTGCCCGCGCGCAAGTTCCACATCTTCGGGCTCACCTTCTGGCCGCAGGATTTCTTCTTCCTGGCGTGGCTCCTGATCATTGCCGCGCTGACCCTGTTCTTCTTCACCGCGCTCGCCGGTCGCCTGTGGTGCGGCTTTGCCTGCCCGCAGACCGTATGGACCGAGGCGTTTCTCTACATGGAGCGCCTGACCGAGGGTAACCACAGCCAGCGGCGCAAGCTGGACAACGGCCCGTGGAATCGAAACAAGCTTCTGCGCAAGGGCGCCAAGCAGGTGCTCTGGATCACCTTTGCCCTGTTCACGGGTGTGACTTTCGTGGGCTATTTCACGCCGATTCGCGAGCTCATTCCGAGCCTTGCGGGATTCACCGCCAGCGGCTGGCAGTGGTTCTGGGTGCTGTTCTACGGATTCGCCACCTACGGCAACGCCGGACTGCTGCGCGAACAGGTCTGCAAGTACATGTGTCCCTATGCGCGCTTCCAGAGCGCCATGTTCGACAAGGACACGATGATCATCTCGTATGACGAGTCCCGGGGCGAGCCCCGCGGCGGCCGCAAGCGCAGCGTCGATCCGGCGAGCGTGGGGCTGGGATCGTGTATCGACTGCAACATGTGTGTCCAGGTCTGCCCCACGGGTATCGACATTCGCGACGGCCTCCAGTACGAGTGCATCGCCTGCGCCGCCTGCGTGGACGTCTGTGATTCGGTCATGGACAAGATGAGCTATCCCCGTGGGCTGGTCCGCTACACCACCCATCACGCGATGGAGAGCGACCAGCCGCCGCGGGTCGTTCGGCCCAGGATCCTCGTCTACGCCACCCTGCTTGCCCTGCTGGCGGGGGGCTTTTTCTACAGCGTGGCCAATCGGGCGCCGCTGATCGTGGAAGTCATCCGCGACCGGAACAGTATTTTCCAGGAGGTCCGCGGCGGCTACATCGAAAACGTCTACAGCCTGAAGATCGTCAACAAGACGGACGTGGACCGGCCGGTGACGGTGTCCGCCGATGGCCTGCCGGAGGTTCGCCTGATCGTGGACAGTGACGATCTCGACGTTCCGGCCGGCAGCGTGCGCCGCCTGCCCGTACGTATCCAGGTGCCCTCCGCCCAGGCGCCCGCAGGCGCCGCCGATGTCGTCGTGCGGGTCGAGAGCGGCAGCGAGGGTGAGGCCATGGCCGTCGAGCGGACCAGCCGTTTTATCGGCCCATCGTCATGAGCACTGGCATAATCAGGTCTTCGAAAACGGCGGGGCTGAATGTGGACGGCGAGGATACGAAACCCTGGTACCGGCAATTCTGGCCGTGGTTCATCATCGCCCTGCCGGCCACCGCCGTCGTCGCAAGCCTGTATACCGTCTGGCTTGCCGCCAGCGGTCAGGACTCCCTCGTGGTGGACGACTACCGGCGCATCGGCAAGGCTACCCATGTGCGCCAGGAACGGGACCGGGCCGCTGCGGCCCTCAATGCCCGGGCGAACGTCATCATTGCCAGCGACGACGAGATAAGCGTGGCGCTCACCCTCAACGCGCCCGCCCCGGAAAGCCTCTGGCTGGAGCTGATTCACCCGACGCTGAAGGATCGCGACCGGACCCTGCCGCTGACCTGGACGGGCTCGGCCTGGCGCGGCCGACTGGCGGTCGATCCGGCGTCGCGGTGGTACATTCAGATCGGGCCCGAGAACGGCGACTGGCGCCTCGCCGGCAGCCTGAACGCCGGCCAGACGCAGCTCCAGCTGAGCCCCGGCGCCGGCCCCTGAGGCCTCGCCCGTATGGCCGGGTCTGGTCCCTGTTTCCACTGCGGCGAA
>JARFQW010000040.1 GCA_029287575.1 Gammaproteobacteria bacterium
CGTAGGTCCCTGAACTCGCCACGCTGATCGTCCACACCGCAACGGTCTTGTCCAGAAACTCGACATAGCCGCTGCCCGTGTAGCCCGGCTGCCGGTCACTGATGGCATAGCCGCCGGACAGCACCGCCGACTCCGCCTCGTGCAGGGTCTCCTCAATCGATCCGCTTTCTTCGGCTACGCCGAGCCCACCCGCGCCCATGACGATGGCGAACTTACCCTCGACGTTCAGCACATCCCCCGGCTCGCCGTCCAGTCCGTCGGCCGCCAGCCAGCGACGGCCACCGACTTCGGCCACGCCCTCCCGGTCCCGATGCAACGCGATCAACCGGTCCATCGCGGCCGCGTTGAAGCCCAGGTCGGGCTCGAGAGCGGCCGTCACCAGGGCCTTCACCTCGCCGGGTTCCAGACCGGCGCCCCACAACGCGGCGTCGTCCATGTCACCGGCATAGAAATCGCCGTTGGCCTTATTGTTGACCGCCAGCAGGAAGTTATCCCATGGCACGGTGAGGATCGGGTCGCGCGTTGCCGTGGCCGGCGGCCGGTAAGCAACGCCATCGACGTAAAAGATCGTGTCAGGACAGATATTGTCGTAGGCTTTCGGAAGCACGACGGCGAGATGGTGCCACTCACCGTCATTGACCGCCGGGACACCAGCAGGCTGACAAACGGTATCCGGTCCGAGCGAAAGCTGGACCTTACCGAGCCTGAGCTGCAGCTCGAACCAGCTCGCCAGCTGTTCCCTCCTCGACCCATAGCTGAAGACGGCCTGGCGCACGGACGAGGTCGTCCGGGTCCATGCAGACACGCTGCGGGCGTCGCTGCCGGTCGGGTTGCCCCGGCCCGACTCCACGAAATCGTCCACACCGTCGAACCTCAGCCCGCGAGACAGCCGCCCGGGAATGCTGACCGGCGTACCGCGCACGTTCCCTGCGTAATATTCGTTGCCCAGCGACCCGGTATTCGCGAATGGGCCGGCCGCGCTGTTCTCGTCCAGGCTCAGATGAAGCCCGAGTCCGTCATCCCGGGCGATCTCGAGCAAACCGCTCCCGTCGACGGCCAGCACGGCTCCCTCTGAATCGATGCTCAGCGTACCTTCCGTGCGACCGGTACTGGCGTAGGTCACGCCAATCGTGGCCGGTTGGCTGGGCTGCCAGAACACGGACGACCCGTCCGCCGCCAGGTCGAAGCGCACAAGCCGGATGTCGAGTTGCTGTGGTCGAATCGCAACCACCAGGTACTGACCCATCGCGGGAATGGCCGATGAGTCCGGCGCCCGCGGTGGATTACCGTGGACGAGCTGCACGATGTCCGAATCCCGCGCTTGTGTCGCCGTGGCCGCGTGAACCTCCCCGGCGAAGAGCAGCCGCACCTTGCCCCCGTGGGCGTGATCGTGGCGGCGCAGGGCGTCCCAGAATCCGGACAGCTTGCGCCCCTCCAGCATCAGGCCGCTAGAAGTCTGCATTCGAACCGGGCTGAGTACGGGCGTGTGCACCTGGACGATCACATGATCGACACTCGGCTCGCCGTCGGCGGCGGCAAGTAGGGACTCGAGCCATGCCAGATGCGCGCCCTCCACGCTGGGCACCACCGTGCCATGGATCGGATGCGCGACCGTACCAATGGCTGCCTGGAGAAACACGTCCACGGACACGAAGAGGACGTTTCGGTGCTGGTAGGCGTAGGAACTCCCGGCAAATGCCGTCCCCTCGGGCTGTACGGGAACCCCGCCAATCTGAGGCGCCAGGGGCAGCACGTCTACCATCTCCCTCGCAAACGCCGACCGCATGTCGCCAAGAAAAACGGACTTTTCTTCGCCTGCCGGCCACGGGTCGTCACCCAACTCGTGGTCCCCGACAGCCCCGATCACGGTGCCCAGGCCGTACCGGCCCAGCAGGCTGCGGTACCAGCGGTAATAGACACCGCCAGCGGCGCTGATTCCCGCCTCCGGGCGCCGGGTCACCGGCGCAAACATGTCAAGGAAGGGTTCCTCGTACCACCGGCCGTTGATCAGGTCACCCGCGACAACGAACAGTTCCGGCCCGCCGGCGGCCATTTCGGCGACGATCTGGCCGTAGACGGCCTCCATCGCGGGCGTCACGCCATTGCGGCCACCCGAGGCCCCATCGGCCCAACCCGGCGCCGCGGGAACACCCTCAGTGGCACCAGAAAGGTCCGCGATGTCGGTATTGAACCAGTCCGGAGAACTGATGAATGTCCACTCGGGGGTACTGGTTGCGGCGACTGCCTGGAAATTGGCGGGAGCACTGGCGAAGATCAGGAGGACGGTGGCCATTCCGGCCTTCCCAGCGGGCCGGAGCGCCTTGCGGCCATCCCTAGTACCGAAGAACCAGAACATGGTTCCACTCCTCCTATTAAAAGCATAGCTCGTGGGCCGCGAGTTTCTGCAGCCGGAGCGTCCAGAGGGGAACGAAAGCCAGAAAAACCGCGGAACGTGCGTAGCACGGGTCTCGCACTTCCCGCGAGAGCCTTCCGCGAGAGCCATGTCGCGACGGGAAAGACGACTATCCGAAGGCGATCATCAAGCCGCCAGCGATAGTCAGCAGCACGTTGGCAAAGGCATATGTGCCGGTATAGCCGAGCGCGGGCACATCGCTGCCGGCGCTGCGCGTGACAATCGCCAGCGACGCGCCGCTGGTCATGGCACCGGTGATCGCTCCGAACAGAAGGGCCGGATTGAACTTGAGCAGCCTGCGGCCCACCAGGTAGCCGGCCAGCACGGGAACCACGGTCACACAGATACCGCCCAGAATCAGTTTGGGCCCGGCCCGTTGGAACGTGTCCACAATGTCCGCGCCGGCGCGTAATCCCACGCCCATCATGAAGATGAGCAGGCCCAGCTCCATGAGCAGCCAGCGGGCAGGCTCCGGAAGCCGGCCGAAGGTGGGCCGGACGCTGCGCAGAAAGCCCACCACGATGCCGGCCACGAGCAGCCCTCCCGCAGAGCCCAGACCGATGGAAGCGCCGGCAATGCTGATCGAAAATGTCCCGACCAGCGCACCGGCGGCGATTCCCAGCGCGAACGTGACGAGGTCCGTTTCCGGGCGATCCCGCTCGACGAAGCCAACGTGCTCGCCGAGCGCGTCGATATTACCGGTCGGACCGACAACGGTCAGGACATCGCCGGAAAGCAGCCTGGCATCCACGGTGCGCGGCACGGCGTAGTTCATGCGCCGCATCTTTTCGACATACACCCCGTACTGCCACGGGATCGCCAGCTCCCGCAGGGTCTTGCCGATGGCGTTCCGGTGGGTGACGACTACCTGGGCCGTTTCGACCGGTTCCTTGGCGAGATACTGGTCCGTGACATCGTCACCGAGTACCTGGAGGTAAGTCAGGAACCCCACGCCCCCCATGGCCATGACGACATCACCCATCTCCAGGCTCTCCAGATCCCTGGCCTTGTGAATCTCGTCGCCGCGACGCACGCGCACCCACGAGAAACCGTCCCAGCGGGCCCGCAGCTCCTCGATGGGCATGGCGGGTATGCCGGGGTTGGTCACTGCATAGGCGCGATAGCCGACTTCGCCGAAGCGCCGACCATCGTCCTGATCGGCCTCCAGGCGGGCCGCCTCGGCCGCGAGATCGATTCCCAGCAAGCCAGGCAGCAGCTTGATAATCATGATCAGGCCCGCCAGACCGAAAATGTAGGTAATGGCGTACCCCGTGGCCACGTTCCCGACAACCTGCTCGGCGCTCCAGCCCTCGGGCAGCGCGACGCGCCCGCCGCGGACCGCATCCTGAGCCGCGGCAAGCGTCGGCGAACTGGTCAGGCCGCCGGCTAGCACGCCGGCACCCGTTCCGGGTTCGAATTTCAGAAACCCGGCCACCGTCACGGCCGTCAGTATGCCCGCGACGGCGACCGTGGCGGCAAGCAGAAGGTAGCGCAGGCCGTCGGTGCGAAGAACATCGAAAAAACGCGGTCCCGCCTGGTAGCCGACGGAGAAGATGAACAGAGCAAACCCCACTGCCTGGACCGCAGGCGTCATCGAGAACCCGAAGTGACCGAACAGCAGGCCCGCGAACAGCACGCCGGCGACCGGGCCGGGAGACAGCGGGCCGACCCGCAGCTTGCCCAGCAGATAACCCAGGCCCAGGATCACGAAGAACGTGAATACCGGGTTTCCCCGGACCAGGCCGGCGAGCTGCTCGATCACGATGTCGGATCCCCGGTGGCAAGCATCCCCACAGTCTAGTCATTCCCCGGAAGGACGCAGACGGCCTGACCCCACGCCCGCCAGCGCGGCGCCCGCCCGGGGTGAAGCAGCCGGCCTCAGCCCGCCACGGGAACGCCTCGCCCCGGAGTCCACGGGACCCGCGCTTCATCGAGCTTGCGTTCCAGCGCTTCGAGCTGCACGTCGATCAGTTCGCGCAGCTGCCCTTCAACTTCGGCGAACTCGGACTCGGCGATATCGAGACTCATTTCGTGCGTTGCGGTCGGCCCGTAGGTCGAGAACAGCTTGCCCAGGTTCAGGACACCGAGCCGTCCAGATATCGATACCGGGCCCGGATCGCCCATCATCTGCCGCGCCTCGCTCCCGGCCAGCCGGCGGCGAAGCGCCCTCGCCTCCGTCTCCAGGGCACGGGCGCGGGCATGCAGCTCCGGTGACGCGGTGGATCGCGCCAGCGCGGACTTCATTGCCCCAAGCTTCTCCAGCGTTTCGTCAATGGCCGATACCGAACCCGAAACGGCCCGCACCAGCTCGTCGGCCCGGCTGTTGAACGCCGTCACGACAGCGGGCTCTGCCGGCTCGAGGGTATGTTCGTGAATCGGCTTCAAGGCGAAATCCGCGGTCTGCGGCAGCGTCTGCAGCCGGCCGTCACGGCGGATGCCGAGTGTTACCGTGTAGCGGCCAGGGGCCGCGAGCACGCCCTGGTTGGGAATGTAGGTGGGGCCGGCTTCCTCACGCTTCCACGGATCGAGCACCGGATAGCGGAGATCCCAGGCCACCCGATGGAATCCGGCGGTGGCCGGACCCTCTACATGCCGGACAATGCGACCCTCGCTATTGGTCACGGTCAGCACGACCGCCGGATCTTCTTCCTCGGCCTCCGCGAGCACCGCGTCCCAACCGGGAAACGGCGTGTCGCCCCCGGTCTCCTCGATGGCCTTCTCCGCTTTCCGGCGGCTGGCCTCACGGCTCAGGACGTCTTCGCCCAGATAGTAGGTGAACACCGCGCCGAACGGCGGGTTCGGGGCCACGTAGTAGGCGTCGCCCTGGGCAGCGACGCTGCCGGCGGTCGAACTGCCCAGCGTCCGCTTCGGGATGTACCACGGCGCATCCCGCACCGGGAACAGCACAGCCTCTTCTTGCAGGTCTGTCTCGGTGAGACTACGCAGCGGCGTGTAGTCGTCGAGCACGTAAAAGCCGCGCCCGAAGGTCGCGCCGACCAGGTCGTTTTCCCGCGTCTGGATAACCAGGTCGCGGAACGGGATGTTGGGGGCGCCGCCGGCGAGCTTCACCCAGCGCCGGCCGCCGTCCACGGTGAAGAAAACGCCGAACTCCGTGCCGACGAACAGCAGGTCCGGATCCACGTGATCCTGCACGAGTCGCCAGACGATGTGCCGCTCCGGAAGGCCGAGGCCGATATGCGTCCAGGAACGGCCCCGGTTCGTGCTCTTGAGTACGTACGGGGCGAAGTCACCTTCCTTGTGATGGTCGACCACGACGTAAACCGTGTCGGCGTCATGCAGATCGGCCTTGATGTCGTTGACGAAAAAAAACTCGTCCACACCCGGAAGAGCGTCTTCGCGCCGCCAGGTCTCGCCGCCGTCTTCGCTCACCTGGATCAGGCCGTCATCAGTACCGACGTAGATCAGCCCCTCCACGAGAGGCGATTCGGACAACGAGGTCACCGTCCCGAACTTGGACATCGCGAACAGGTCCCAGGCCGAATCCCAGCTCCATACGCGGCCCATCATGGGCTCGAGCAGCCGGTCGATGCCGCGGGACAGATCGCCGCTGATCGCCCGCCAGCTGTCGCCCCGGTCATCGCTGCGCCAGACCCGCTGGCTCGCGAAATACAGGCGGGCGGGATCGTGGGGACTGATCAGGATGGGCGAATCCCAGTTGAAGCGATCCGTCTCCTCACCCCGGGCCGGTTGGGGCTTGATGAAGACGATCTCACCGTTCTTGCGGTCGTACCGGACCAGGTTTCCCTGCTGCCACTCGGAGTAGACGATGTCCGGGTTGGTCGGATCCACGGCGGGCTGATGACCGTCACCGAACAGGGTCACGAACCAGTCCGAATTCCGGATGCCGTGCACATTGTCGGTTCGCGAGGGTCCGCCCTGGGTGTTGTTGTCCTGGGTCCCGCCGTAGACGTTGTAGAACGGCTCGTCGTAGTCGACGGCCACCTTGTAAAACTGCGTCACTGGGAGATTGGCCACGAACCGCCAGGTCTCACCCTCATCGAAGCTCTCGTAGATCCCTCCGTCGGTCCCCGCGAGCAGGTAGGCAGCGTTGTCCGGATCGAATACCAGCGCATGATTGTCGCTGTGCTTGGTCTCCTGGGGCATCGCCCGGAAGACCGTGCCTCCGTCTTCGGTCACATACAGGGTGGGATTGACCTGATAGACGCGATCGAATACGTGGGGGCTGGCGAAGATCTCCTGGTAGTAGTGCGGCCCGGTGCCGCTGTACAGGGCATCACTGCCCCGCTCCCAGGTCTCGCCGCCGTCGGCGGAGCGGTAAAAGCCACCGGTGCGGCGTTTCAGTTCGATAGTGGCGTAAACGACGTCGGGATCGATGGGCGAGACCGCGAGCCCGATCTTGCCCATGTCCTCCTCCGGCAGCCCCTGCGAGAGCTCCCGCCAGGTGGCTCCACCATCCTCGGACTTGTGTATGCCCGACTCGGGCCCGCCGTTGATGAGCGCCGCCACGTTACGGTAGCGCTGATGAGTTGCGGCATACAGAATGTCCGGATTGCGGGGATCGAAGTGCACCTCGTTGACGCCGGTGTATTCGCTCCCTCCCAGGATCTTTTCCCAGGTCTCGCCGCCATCGGTGGACTTGTAAAGCCCCCGCTCGCCTCCGGCGGACCATAGCGGGCCCTGGGACGCAACGTAGACGGTGTCGGAGTCCCGCGGATCCACCAGGATGTTGCCGATATGCTCCGAGGCCTCGAGGCCCATCCGGGTCCACGATGCCCCTCCGTCACGGCTGCGGTAAACGCCGTCGCCGTAGCCCACATGGCGGCCGCCGACATTCTCCCCGGTGCCGACCCAGACGGTGTTCGGGTTGTTCGGATCCACCGTGATGCAGCCGATCGAGTACGAACCCTGATCGTCGAAGACCGGCTGCCAGGTCGTTCCCCGATTGCTGGTCTTCCAGACGCCGCCGCTGCCCACCGCCACGTACCAGGTATTCCGATCACCCGGGTCGACGGCAATGTCGGCAATGCGGCCCGACATGAGCGCCGGACCGAGATTGCGCATCTGCAGCCCCTTGAACGTCTCTTCGTTGAGGCCGGGCTCCGGCGGCTCGACCTCGTCCGTTTCCTGGGCACAGGCGAGCAAGGGGAAGCAAAGGATGAGTATCCTCAGAACTGCGGACATCAGGCGGGCTCCTGGTTCAGGCGAGGCCGTGGCCTCGCGGGTTGGATCGCGTTTTTTCTTGTCAGGGCCCCAACTGCCAGCGCGGAGGCCGAACGTGAGTCTGCCACAAGCGGCGCGGACAGAATGCCCCTGCGGCAGGAGCCAGGCAGGCGCCCGCCCGGTCAATCGAGCCTATCGGTACGTCCGTCGCGCCGGCGCCGCAGGACCTCGGCGAGGCCGCCACGCAGGTCCGGGCTCCAGTTCGGCACCAGGCAGATCATCACAAGCTGCTCGAGGACCGCGAGGATCGAGAGACCGGCGGCCAGGTAAAACAGCCAGGAATAGAAGTCCAGGAGAAACAGGACCGCAATGAACAGCGCGAAAACAAGTACCGCGAGTCGCACCAGCGCCGTATGGAAACTCGAGAAACGACCGTAGCGCATGAGTGCGGCGATGTGTTCGACGATCCAGAGGGTCACCGCAACGCCCACCCACAGGCCATGCTCCAGGTAGACCTCCGGGTGAAACACCCAGGTACCCCAGCCGATCGCCAGCATCAGCGCCGCATCAGCCACGGAGTCGAGCAGGGCGCCAACTCTGGACGTCACGGAGAAGGTACGCGCGATGTAACCATCGGCGGCATCGGAAAGCAGCGCGGCCATCAACAGCCACGTGAACGGCCCCTTGAGACCGGCCCAGGCCAGGCCGGCCAGGACCGGCGTGGTGCACAGCCGCGCAATGGAAATCGCGTTCGGCAGCTGCTTCAGGGCTGGAGAGACTGGCATCCCGGTTCCTTGGCCGATTTCCTTCATTCGAGTATTCCGCGCCAATCCTTCAGCGGCAAGGCGCTCCGGCAGCGCCGGCCGGCCTCAGCTGCCGCTCCCGGCCGTTTCCCGGGCCACATCGACTGCGGTGGGGCGCCAGCCGATCGCCAGCGAAAGATCCGTGAGCAGGCGTTCCAGGGTCCCGAGTTCCGCCCGGTACTCCAGCACGGACCGCGCCACGCCGGGGTAGTCGGTGATGAGGCCATCGACTCCCCGGGCGACCATGATGGCCATGGTCGCGGGATCATTGACGGTCCACACGAACACCTGCTTGCCGGCCGCCTGGGCCCGACGAACGAATCGACGTGTCGCGACAGCCGTGTTCACCGCGAGAAAATCCGTATCCATGGTCGTCAGGTCGCCCAGCGCCCGGGCAGTCAGCAATCCGGTTGGCCAGTCCGGCCGCAGTGCCTGGATTTTCTGAAGCCCCGGGTACTTCAGAGAGATTATGGCCACCTGGTCCGCCATGCCCGCGGCTTCCACGAGCTCGACCACTCGCTGCTCGAGCTGCTGATCATGACCGTAGTACTTCAGCTCGATGGTCAGCGTGGCCCGGTCCCTCACGAGTTCCAGCACGTCACGCAAGGCCGGAATGCGTTCGCCGGCGAACGCCACGTCGAACCAGCTGCCCACGTCGAGGTTCTCGAGGTCGGCGGCCCGCGCTTCCCAGATCTTCAGGGGATTGCCGGCAATTTTCATGAAATCGCTGTCGTGGATCACGACGACTTCGCCGTCCGCTGTTTCCTGGACGTCGATTTCGACCCAGTCCGTGTCCTGGTCCAGCGCCGCCCGGATCGATGCCAGGGTGTTTTCCGGCGCGTCTCCGGCCGCGCCCCGATGCGCGGTGACGACCACCGGCTGCTGTTCCCGTGCCGCGCCCGCCAGTGTCTGCGCCGTGATCACGGCCAGCACCGCTGCGGTCAGAAACAGCAACAGCAGTGCATTGGAGGCAACCCATCCGCGCCCGCCCGATGCGGTCGATCGCGCCGGCACCAAATCAGGAGACCACTCCCGCCCGCCCAGGCGCCGGTAGACGCCGATGATCAGCAGGGCGAACAGGCAGGTCGCAAACACGTTGACCACAATACTGAGCGCGAACCAGCCAATTAGAAGGAATGCCATGGCAACCAGCAGCGAACGCGGGTTGTCCGCCAGCGCGCCGGCAATACCCAGCGCAATGCCGCGGGTCAGTCCGAACAGGACCGCGGGCACCGCGAGGGACGCCAGCGCCCATGAAACCAGCACCCAGGTCAGGTCCCAGCGGTGCCCGGCCACCCGTTTCTTGCTGGCGGCAAAGCTGTCTGCCGGCCGCACGTCTTCGAAGAGAACCAGCGGCAGCACCAGGCTCCACGCCACCAGCTTCGGCACCAGGACGGCAAGCATGCCGAGCAGGATCAGGCCAATAGCAAGCGCGGCGGCAAGAAACTCCGGCGGCCGGTTGGCCAGGTAGAAATTGATGTCGTGCTCGCTCAGCAGCCACCACCCCACCGCCGCCGCGGCCAGGAGAAACGGCAAGGCGATCAGCAGCACCCGGATCACCAGACCGGCGGCCACCCGGATCACCGGCCATGCCCGGCTCAGCGAGTACCGGAGCGCGTCGGGCACACTGACCCGGGCGGCCTCCCTGGCGCCCAGTGCGATGGTCATGAGACAGGCAATCTCGAGCGCCGTGACCGCAATGAGACCCGCCGCAATCACAACCAGGGTTACGGCGCCAACCGGGCTCAGGAAGAAAAACAGGATATCCGTGTCCGCCTTGACCGCGTCCCCGGACAGGCCGAGGAAAAGCCGCAGCCCCAGTGCCACGGTGGGCAGCAGCAGGGCCACGGCAAGCAGCTTGTAGAGGATGTCGGCCGCCAGCAGCTCACGCCAGGCCGTCCGGAACGCGGCCCAGGCAGAACTCCAGGCGTTGGCGAACGGCGTCATTTCCTGTCCGGCAAAACCCGCCCGTGTCGGCCGACCACGACTAGTTGGGGCGGATCACGATGCGCGGATCGAAGGGCTCGCAGCCCGGGGATACGATCGTGTACTTGTACTCCGCTATCGGGGCATCTTCGTCGATATGCCGGCTGTACTCACCGTCGCTGCCTTTGTATTTCGGGCCGCCCTTCAAGGGATCGAAATACAGCGTGAAGCTCTTGCCCTCGGGATTGGATTTCCAGACCAGTTTATCGTTGGGCCTTGCGCAGGCCTTGTCGCGGCCTTCCGACTCTCCCACCGCCTCGCAGGAATTCCCCTTGTCGATGACTTCAACCGGGCAGTTCCCCTCGAACTTGATTTCCAGTTCATAGTCCGCCGCCAGCGCTGAACCAGCAGCCAGCAACCCCAGCACACCGAGGCTCAATACCGCCGACCCGAGACGCATCATCCGCAGTTCGCTTTGCTCAATCATCGTTCCCCCCTTCGCGGCTGAATTGCCGCTCGTTATTGACTCTTGGACACGCCCTCCGGATGAGGCGACATGCACATGGCCCGCCCCGGATCCGTCATTCGTCCGCCAAGGCGAGAAACCCCTGCTGGTCGCGCAAGGGCGTCAGCATGGGGTCGCCCGCGAGTATGTGCCCGGGCATTCCCAGTCTTGCGGCCTCCCGGATTGAATCCATGGCCCCGGCCGAATCGCCGACGGCAAGTTTCAATATCGCAGCATAGTAGTGGTTGTAATAGTCTGCCGGCGCGAGGCGCATCGCCCGGGCCAAGAGCTCGTCCGCCCGGGCCTTGTTACCAATGCGCGCATGGTAGGCGGCCAGGGACCCGAGAGCCTCCACGTCCGAGGGGTTAACGGCCAGCAGGGCATCGCCGAGGGCAATTGCCTGGGCATACGCCGCGCGGGCCTCGCCCTCCCCGCCTTCGATCTGCGACCAGGCGTCGCCGATAAATCCCCAGGCTAGAAAATGCTCGGGTGTATAGGTCAATGCCCGCTGGTACATCTCCACGCTCTCGGCGTACCGGCCGAGGTAAAAGTACATCGTGCCCAGGTTCAGATAGGTCGTTCCGGAAGGCTCAAGCTCCACCGAGCGCCGCCAGGCTTCCGCCGCCTCCTCGAACTCTCCCTGCATGTAGTGGGCCGCGCCGAGGTTCCCCAGTGACCCTGCATCGTCGGGGAGGACGGTGAGAAGCCTGGTGTACTGCTCGGCCGCGTCGGCGTAGCGGGCCTGGAGGAAATACAGCCGGCCCAGGGTGCCGATAGCGGCAACGAGGCCAGGCTCGAGGTTCAGCGCCCTGGTCAAGGCCGCTTCCGCGCCGTCGGTATCCCCTTGCCCCATCAATGCCTTTGCGCGGCCCAGGTGGGCCTCCGCAATGTCGGGATCGCGTTTCAGTACATCGTCAAAGCGTTCGAGCGCTCGCGCGACATCACCGGACCGCCTGAACAATTCGCCCAGCGCCAGGTAGACTTCCACGGCGTCGGCGTCGCGGCTCAGGGCCTGAAAACAGGCCCGCTCGGCCGCTTCGAAGCGCTCTGGCGCCCGGGTCAGGTCAAACTGTTCGAGCCTGACCTTGCACAAGCCGGCGTAGGCCTGGGCGAAATCCGGATCCGCGGCTGCGGCCTTCCGGAAACTCTCGGCGGCAACCCTGAGTGCCGCCTGGCCGCGCGCACTGCGAAACTGGGCCAGGGCGCGCAGATAGAGGTCGTAGGCACCCAGGTCCTGGGTCGGGATCTCCGCAAGGCGGGCCTCTGACGCGGAACCGAGAGGCACGCCGATTTCCGCGGCGATCGCTCGGGCAATATCGCTCTGAATATCGAAAATCGCGTCCCTGCCGCGGTCGAAGGTCTCCGACCAGACGGCAAACCCGGTTTGCCCGTCCACCAGTTCAACGAAGACCCGCAGCCGGTCCGCCTGGCTGCGCACGGACCCTTCAAGCACGTACGCTACGCCAAGGCGCTGGGCGATCTGGGCGCTCGGAACCTCCTGGTCACGAAACTGGAATGACGACCGGCGGGAAGCGACTGACAAGCCCGCGATCGTCGCCAGGCGTTGCTGGATTTCCTCACTGAGGCCGTCGCCCAGATAAGCGGCGGAATCGGCGCCATCGAGATCTGCAAACGGCAGGACGGCCACCGACGCCGATGAATCGAACGCCACAGCCGGGGGCGGTCCATCGGCATCCAGGACCGGACGGTAGGTCCACCAGTAGGCCATGCCGCCCACCAGGGCCGCCCCGACTCCGGCCGTGGCAAATACAACCGGAGGCAACCCGGCACGCCCGCGTCGCTGACCCGTGACGGGGTCGATGCGCAGGCCCTGGGGCGTGAGCTGGTAGGCCCAGGCAAGCGCGATCGCGATGGGCAATCCGGCGCCGAGGGTGACAACAAGCAGACGCATGGAAAGTGCGGGTGCCCCCAGGGCATCGAAGAGAACGTCCGCAACCTGGATGACCACCCAGGCGGCGATGCTGTAAGCCGCAGCGACCCGAAAGACATGCCGGCGCCTCAGGTCCCGGACGATCCGCCGCAGGGTGCCGCCGTCCTGGCCGATGGCTTCCGCTCCGCCCGCCGGCTCGGCCCCCACCAGAAGACGGAAGCCCGCGTCGGGTTCGGCCTCGAGGAACCCGGGCCGGTCCGGATCGTCCTCGAGCGCCCAGCGCAACTCGCTCAAGGTGGCGTCAATGTCCTCAAGAGAGACGTGCTCATGACCCCAGACCGCAAGGCAGATTTCCTTCAGCGGGACGGCCTGCTCCGGCCGCGAAGCCAGCATCGTCAGGAGATCCATGGCTCGCGGCGACACGTGACAAACACCATCCGGACCAGTGATCTCTCGGGCTCTTGGATGTACCTCGTAGTCCCCGAGGCGAAAACCTTGACTGAGGGCCGGGTCCGAATACTTGCTCAATGCGGGGCGTTCCCGAAGACAAACCAACGCCGATAGTACACCGACCCACCCGAAAGCCTGCCATTTTTCCGGCGATGAGACAGCCCGGCGAAAGCTCCGGTCATGCCGCCGGCGCCGACGGAACGTCGGCCAGGGCGTTGCCGGTTTCCAGGAGCGTCTTGAGACTGCACAGGATCGGACTCCAGCCTTCGCTGATCATCGGCAGAACCCGGCTGCCGGCGGCAAACCCCGTGTGCGATACACGGAGGCGGCAGACCCCCTCTTTCGCTTCGATGGCCCAATCCACCCGTGACGGCTCCTCAGCGGCGAGCGCGGGCTCATGGACAAACCGCCAGGTGTAAGCGAGACGGCTGTGTGGTTCCGACTCGATGATGCTTCCTTCCACCCCCACGCGACCATCCGGATATCGGAACAGGACCGGGGATCCGGGTGTCCAGTCTGACTCGATGGCCATGCCATGAAAATACTGGCGGGTGAATTCTGCGGTCGTGATGGCCTGCCAGAGCCGCTGGGGCGTGGTCCTGATCCAGATCTCGTACTGGTAGTCGGGGTTGGTCATGATGGTGTCTCCTCTTGGTGTTCGAGGGCTACGCGCAGGGCACCCAGGGCCTCCAGGCGGCGGCGTGCGTACTTGTCGATCCAGCGTGTGCCGATCTCCTCGATAGGGCCGGGATTCAGGTAATGATGTTTCTCGCGGCCAGTCCACAAACAGCTGATGAGGCCGGCACCTTCCAGTATCCCGAGATGCTTGGACACCGCCTGGCGGCTCATGTCGAGTTGCTCGCACAGAGCCGTCAGCGTCTGCCCGTCCGCCCCATAGAGAAGGTCCAGAAGACGGCGTCGGCTCCGATCGGCCAGCGCTTTGAAGACCGCGTCCATGAACCCATTATGCAACCACATGGTTGCGTATTCAACCTGAAACACGGTAAATGTCACTAGACTTTTTATTAGTCTCTCCTAATATAGCGGCAGACACCTCGGCAGACCCATGGAAGCCCACCTGTTCCTGCTTCAGCTGGCCCTGATCCTCGTCGCCGCGCGGATCCTCGGCGAACTGGCACTGATGGGCGGCCTGCCTCCCGTGATCGGCGAATTGCTTGCCGGCGTACTCCTGGGACCCAGCCTCCTCGGCTGGATCGAGCCTGGTGAGACCCTCCAGATGCTCGCCGAGATCGGCGTCATCATGCTGGTGTTCGAAGTCGGTCTCGATGCCGACATCAATCGCCTGGTCCATGCTGGCGGGCAGTCCCTGATCGTTGCCATCGGCGGGTTCGTCCTGCCGTTCCTTCTTGGTTTCGCCGTGTGCCGCTACGCATTCGACTTCGAACTGCTGCCCTCACTTATGGTCGGCGGCACCCTCACGGCCACAAGCATCGGGATCACCGTCCGGGTTCTCACCGACCTGGGCCGACGCCACAGTACCGAGGGCCAGATCATTCTCGGCGCAGCAGTGCTGGATGACGTGATGGGCGTAATGCTGTTGTCCGTCCTGTACGACTTCAGCCAGCACGGCCATATCAGCGGCGCCCACCTCCTGCGAATCGGCGCTTTCATCGGCCTGTTTTTCGTTCTCGCGCCGGTGGCAGCCAAACTCATCTCCCACATGATCGACGTCTTCCACCGACGTCATGACACGCCGGGCCTGATCCCCACGACGATGGTGGCCCTCGTGCTTTCCTTCGCGGGCCTGGCCCACTTTGTAGGGGCCCCGGAACTTCTTGGGGGGTTCGCGGCCGGCCTGGCCCTGTCGAGACGCTTCTTCCTGCCGTTCGGCATAGCGCTGGCCGCCGATCATCACTTCTCCGACCTGATCCTTTCGCAGATGAAGCCCATCGTCCGGCTGTTTACGCCGATCTTTTTCGTGATGGTCGGTCTGTCTCTGGACCTGCGAATCGTGGACTGGGGATCTTCCCAGACCTGGGTCATTTCCCTTGCGCTGCTGGCTGTCGCCATCGCCGGGAAGTTCGGCGGCGCTCTGTGCGTGTTCCAGCCCGCAAACACCCGGGTCGCCATTGGCATGGGGATGGTGCCCCGGGGCGAGGTCGGTCTCGTTTTCGCTGAGCTGAGCCGCGTCACCGGCATGCTGGATCCGGGAACCTACGCCATTCTGATGCTGGTCATCGCCTACACGACCTTGCTGGCGCCCTTCTGGATCAAATCCTTCTACAAGCGCCATGCGGATGGGATGGAGTTGTCCATCTCCGAGCCGGGTCACCAATATGTGGGCCCCGCCGGGAGCACGATCGGACCCGGGCCCGTCCGCGACTAGTTCGAGCGACTATTCCAGATGATCGGGCCGCGGATAGGCGAATCCGGCGACCATCGGCGCCTTGAACGGCCGCCACCTGCCCTCGGGCTGCGCGAGGCGGTCGGCTATGGCCCACAGGGCGAGAGGATTGTGGCCGAGACCACAGTGGCTCCCGTAGACCCGGATGTTCTCCGTGGTCGGCGAGGCTTTCTCCAGCGAGCAGGGCCACGCAACGACGCCATCGGAGCGACTGTAAATCGACGTGCTGGGGACCGGAGGCGGCTCGGGTATGCGTGCGACCAGATCTTCCGGCATGTGAGCTTCCCGTTGTCCGCTGATGTCTTCGTATAGCTCCGTTACGCTGGTCGCCCGGGGATGCCGGAACGGTGTTCCCAACGTTATGACCTGACGAATGTCGTCTGGTGACATCCACGCAAGTTCCCGGGCGTAGACACCCCCAAGGCTCCACCCGATGAGCGAAACCCGCTGGCCGTAGCGGCGTCGCAGCTCCCGGACGCGGGCGAGAATTTCCCGCTCCTTCTGGCCGATGCCGCCCAGGTTCCGCCCGAGCTTCCATCGGTGTCCCTGGTATCCCAGGCGCTTGAGGAAATGCCGCAGCGGCAGTGTGGACGAACCGCTGGCGAGAAACCCCGGGAGCACGAGTACGGGATGGCCGTCACCCCTCGGCGCCAAACTGAACCACGGATACGTCCAGCAGTAGGCACCGAACTCGGTGAGCGCCCGGGTTTCGAGCAGCATAAGGAAAAGAGCCGGGCGGCTGACCTCGGAACTGTTTGCGCTCATGGTTTCCCTGTAGCGACTTTACGACTGCGCGAGCGGACCTTAGCGCGTTTCTTTTTGCCGCGCGAGGACGCACGTCGCGATGTGGGCACACCCGCCTCCTCGGCGGCCGCGCGCTCCAGGGCGTCGAATTCGGCCGCGATGTCCTCGACCAGCTGTTCGGGATCCGCCACCGTGTCGTGATCCGCCGTCGCGCTGACCGTCAGGTGGTCCAGGTAGCTCGTAATGACGAGGATCAGTCCGAGGCCATCGAAGACGGGCGCGGTGCCATAGACGTTGAGCATGCGCGCGCCGGCGAGGTAAAGCGGATGGCGCGGGCCGGGTACATTCGTGATGACCAGGTTGAACGGCGGCCGGTGCAGCTTGGAAAGGTGAAAGCCGGAATACAGCCTCGCCGCCGCGGTGGCGAGAGAAAAAGGCAGAAACTGCTGGCTGTCAGCCAGGGTGCTCGCCCCCAGGGCATTGGCGTAGGCCTTGCTGTCCTGGGCGTGGGTGTGAATGGCATGGAGTCGATCCACCGGCTCGCGCTCCCCGGTCTCCAGGGGAATGAGCATGGCCGACACATGATTGGCCCCCGCTTCCAGGTCGCCGCGGACCGATATCGGCACCATGGCCACCAGGGAAGCCTCCGTCAAATCGTTACGGCGGGCCAGGTATCGGGCAAGCCCGCCCCCGCAGGCGGTCAGAACGACATCATTTACCGTGGTTCCCGGATTCAGCGACCTCAGCGCGCCGATACGGGTCAGTGACAAGGTAAGGGCGTCGAAGCTGCGGCGCCCGCCGATGGGCTGATTGATGGCCGAACGGGGGG
Organism: Gammaproteobacteria bacterium; assembly: GCA_029287575.1. Classification (GTDB taxonomy): domain Bacteria; phylum Pseudomonadota; class Gammaproteobacteria; order Steroidobacterales; family XN24; genus JARFQW01. The sequence goes on from JARFQW010000040.1 coordinate 17,069, forward strand.
CGCTGAATGGCGCCGGAGGACGATGATGACGACCGGCGATCCATTCCCGGCCGTAACCCACGCCGCCGCGCACCAGTTCGCCGGCCCAGCGCAGGGTCGCGAGCGGTTGTGTCACTACGCCTCGGGCAGCCATGCCGAGCAGCTCTACCGAGCCCGGCATCGGGGCCGGTCGAACCAGGGTTCCGGGTGCCCGCGAGCGGGGTTCCGGCGTTTCGTCCCACAGGATCTTGTAAAGATCGACGGCACCCATGCCGTCCGCCGCGGCATGATGAACCTTGAATATCACCGCGAACCCGCCATCAGGAAGCCCCGGCACTCCGGCCAGCCCCTCGACCACCGTCATGTCCCAAAGCGGCCGGTCCGGATCCAGCGGCTGAGAGAACACCTCCTCGGCGAGACGCCTGAGCTCGGCCCAGCCAGCAGGCGCAGGCAGCGCCGCCCGCGCCAGGTGCCGGTCCAGATCGAAATGGGGATCGTCGGCCCAGAAGGGCCGTCCCAGCCGCAGTGGCACCTGGACCACCCGTCGCTTGAGCAAGGGAGAGAGGTCGACACGCCGGGACAAGAGGTCCCTGAGCCGATCGAAGTCGAATCCGCCTTTCGGCGGAGCATAGATCTGCACGCTGCCAATGTGCATCGGAGCATGCCGCCCATCCAGGAACAGGAACGCAGAATCCAGCCCCGTCAGTTGTTCCAGACTCACGTGGCATCCTCCCTATTCCCCTGCCCTCTCAGAGCGTAGGCGGGCCCGCCGGCGGCCGCAAACGGACCGGGCTCACAGAGGCGGTCGAACTCCGTCCATGTCGCCCAGAACCTTGAGCGATTTCACATATAATCCGGACGGTCGCCTCTACCATTCACGGCGAGCTTCTTATTAGCAACTGACAAAGGAGTCTCAAGTTACGGAAATCTAGTGAATTCCATAGCTTCGTCAACGTCCTCCGGGACCAAGACAAAGGCAAACCCGCCGTGAGGCGGGGGCGCAAAGTTGCAGGCCTCCCGTGAAGGGAGGTGGCTGAACCGCCGAAAGGACCTTATCGATAAGGAGATTGACGACATGAGCCTTTTTTCCAGACGTACCAAGGTGGCCATCGCGGTCGCTGCTCTCATGGGCAGCAGCGCGGCAATCGCGGCCGACACCGATACCCTCACCGTAACCGCCTCCGTGCAGCCCACCTGCTCGATCGAGACGGTGAATAACCTCGCCTTCGGAGATGTCTTGTTCGACGCCGATACCAACGTGGACACGACCATCGACGTGTTCTGCAACACCGTCACCGGCAGCCTGACCCTCGATGGCGGCGGCAGCGGCGACATCAACGCCCGTGAGATGAGCGACGGGGCCAACAGCCTGCCCTACCAGCTTTACACGGATACCGGACGGACCACGGTCTTCGGCGACGGCACCACCGGTGACGACGTGTCGGTCACCGGCAGCCAGTCGGTCACGGTCTACGGTCAGGTGACGCAGGCCGACGCTCAGGCGGCCACCCCGTCGGCCGGTTACACCGACGACGTGACGGTCACCATCACTCCGTGATCCGTTGATTCAGACCCCCTCCAAGGCGGCGGCCCCCGTGGCCGCCATGGCTCTGCTCCTGGCGGCGTGGCTTTTTGCCGTGCCGTCGGGAGCGGCCAACCTTCGCATCACCCCGGTCAAGATCGAAATGGCTCCCGGGCAGACGTCCACCGAGGTTCGTCTGCGCAACGCCGAGTCCACGGAGTCGGCATTTCAAGTGGAAGCCTTTGCCTGGCGTCAGAACGAGCGCGGAGAAGACGTGCTTGAACCGACCGACCAGATCGTTGCCATCCCCCCGCTTTTTCGCATCGCCCCGGAGGATCAGCAGGTCATCCGGGTAGGCCACCTCGGCGCGCCCGCACCGGATTCGGAATCCAATTTCCGGCTGGTACTCACCGAACTGCCGCTCCAGAAAGCCGAGGCCGGGACACCGGCCATCCGGGTTCGTCTGCGAGTCGTACTGCCGGTGTTCGTGGCGCCCGCCGAAGGATCGGCCGCCCCTGAGCTTCGGCTGGACCGCGTATTTCGCGAAGCCGACGAGGTTCACGTGGCCCTTGCCAACACGGGCAACGGCCACGACCGCCTCGCCCAGGTCCGGCTGCTGGACGAGGCCGGTGGGTCACTGGCCGAGTCGGGCCAGGCTCTCTATCTGCTGGGGCGCAGCAACGTTACGCTGACCATGAAGGTTCCTGAGGGCGCGCGCGCCCGGAGTGTGGAGGTCACTACCCTGTCCGGGGAGACCTTCCAGCGTGACGTGCAAGACCAGCCTTAGGCGTCTTTGCCAGCTCTGGCTTGCGGCGGTCTTACTGGCCGCCGGAGCGACGTGGGCCAATCCGAATCCCGAGCTGCTGCTGCTCAAGGTGACGGTCAACGGCACGCCTCACGGCACGAGCTTCGTTCTGCGTGACGAAGACGGTGTCTACTACGCGGATGCCAATGCGCTGACCGCCTGGGGCATGCGCAAGCCCTATCCCCGGCCGGTGGAAATGCACGGCCGCAGGTTCCATCCGTTCAGCAACGTCGAGGCCGTGGAGGTCGAACATAACTCGGCGGAAATGACCCTCGTCGTCGATCTGCCGCCGGAACGCATGAACGGCCAGTCCAGGTCGGCTTACCTGGACGGCACACCGCCACCTACCGCCGGTATCGGTGGATTCATGAACTATGACTTCGCCTATACCGACGACCCCGGGGCGGAAGTCGACCTGTTTTCCGCTCAACTGGAGCCCACCCTCTTCTCGCCGCTGGGCTCATTGCGCAGCGGCCTCTTGTATCGCGACTACAGCGCCCCGGACGACACCTTCGACGACCTGGATGAAGACCCCTATGACGAAGGCTTCATCCGCCTGGATACGACCTTTGTCCGCGATGATCCCGAACGCTTGCGCAGCTACCGCGCCGGCGATTCGGTTACGCCGTCGAGCTCGTTCGGACGGTCGCTGCGTTTCGGGGGGCTTCAGATCGCCACCAACTTCGCCACCCGGCCCGGCTACGTCACCTTCCCGCTGCCTTCGGTCAGCGGTACGGCGGCGGTTCCCAGCACGCTGGATATCTACGTCAACGACAGCCTCCGCTCCACGCAGCGGGTCGATGCGGGGACCTTCCGGATCGACGAGATTCCGGTGGTTACCGGGTCCGGCCAGGTCCGCATCGTTACGCGGGATCTGCTCGGCCGAGAACAGGTAATCGACGAGAATTTCTATGCCAGCAATCAGTTGCTCAAGGCCGGGCTCAATGACTATGCGGTCAGCGTCGGCGCCCTCCGGGAAAACTTCGGCAATGAGAGCAACGACTATTCCGACCCCTTTGTCTCGCTGTTCTACCGGACAGGCCTGACCGACCGCATCACACCGGAGGTGCGCCTGGACGCCACCGACGAGGCGCTGGCGCTGGGTTCGGGTGCAGCCGCCCGGGCCGGCCGTTTCGGCATCGTGCAGGGCGCCGTCAGCTATGGGCGGGACGATGACGACGATGGTGTGCTGTGGCAGCTTGGCCAGCAGTACCAGGACCGGTGGACCCGCAGCACCTGGCGGGTCCAGGGCACGACCAGCGGGTATTCCCAGCCGGGTATCGACACCACCACCGCCTTCCCGAAGCTCCAGAGCCTGATCAGCACGGGCCTCACCTTCCGTTCGGGCGGGTCCCTGGGACTGAGTTTCATCTACGAGAGCTTTCACGACGACGAGGATGATCGGGAAATTGCAACGCTGACCTATTCGCGATCCTTGCGCCGCGTGCTCGCCGTTCGCGCGACCGCCTCGTATGTGCAGCAGGAAGACAGCGATCTGCAGCTGAGCGTCCTGTTCAGCCGCAGCTTCGGCCGCCGCCACAGCGGGTCGATGTTCCTGAGCCATCGCGACAACGATTCCTACGCCCGGGCGGACTATCGTCGAAATCTCCCTTCCGGTCCCGGCTACGGCTACCGGGTGGGTACGCTCGTCGGCGATCGGGAAGGCGTCGAACTTGAGGGGCAGGTCAACACGAACTACAACCGGCTGTCCGCGGAAGTGCGCCACGACGACGGCGACACCGGCTGGCGGGGCTCGGCGTCCGGGTCGGTCACGTGGCTCGACGGCCACGGGGCCGCCACGCGAGATGTCCGCAACGCCTTCGCGGTCGTGGACGTAGGAGACTACGAGGATGTGCGCGTCTACCTGGAAAACCGGGAAATCGGTCGAACCAACAAGGACGGACAGGTGCTCGTCCCCGGACTGCGCCCGTACGAGACCAACCGCATCCGGGTCGAACCGGAGGACCTGCCGCTGATGACGCGGCTGAATGACCTCGCTGTCGAGGTCGCGCCGTATTTTCGCACCGGGGTCGCCGTGGAGTTCGATGCGCGGCCGTCCCGCTCCGCCATGCTTCGGGTGCTTACGGACGACGGTCAGCCCGTGCCGGAAGGGGCCCGCGCCCGGCTCGAGGGTTCACCGGACTGGTATCCGGTCGGCCGCGACGGCATGGTGTATATCGAAGGCCTGGATCGCTATCGCAAGCTGGAGGTGGCCTGGAACGGCACGTTATGCCGGATCCCCCAAACGCTCCCGGCAACGCCGACCGGCGGCGGCCTGATGAAGCTCGGGGACTTTCAGTGCGAGATCATCCGCCGATGAAGCGGTGCGGCCTGAGGATCGTCGTGACAGCCGCTGCCTGTCTCTTGCCGGGATTCGCCAGCGCACTGGATTTCTGTCGGGTCAACACCGTGCCGGTGAACTTCGGACAGTACGACTCGGGCTCGCCGACTCCGCTGGACGCGGTGGGCACAATGCGGGTCGTCTGTCTGAACCTCTTCAACCCCGGTGGCGGCTGGGTCGCCCAGATCGGGGGCGGCATCAGCGGCGACCCGGCGGCGCGCTGGATGGCCTCGGGCGCCGACCGCCTCGGCTACAACCTGTATGTGGATCTGCCCCGCACCCGTATCTGGGGCGACGGCAGCGGCGGGACCGAGGTGGTCAGCAGAACGGTTCAGGGCGTAGTCGACCGGGCCAGCGTGGCCATCTATGGCCGCGCGCCGGGCGGACAGATTCCCCCGCCGGGAAATTACGGCGACGCGCTCCTGGTCACGGTAATATTCTAGGCTCGAATCCAGACCGCACCCGCGAAAACTGACCAAACGGGCCGCACCGCTCTGTGGAATCTCTCCCCCACGACATGTCGCCAATCACCATCCACGACGATCAACAGGCTTACGCCGCCGATCGGCAGCAGATGGCTCCAGGACGGCGCCGATGACCCGCAGGGCACTGGCACGGCTCTCTGGTCTGCTCGTACTGGCTCTGGTTCCGGGCCACGCCATCGCCGTGGACTCGTGCAGAATCCAGGCTCGGGTTCTGGCTTTCGGCGAATACATCGCCAGTGACCCGCAGCCCCTCGACACGGTAGGTACGATCAGGGTGCAGTGCCGCTCGAATCAGACCCCGGGAGGCGCCTACACGGTCGAGATTGACGGAGGCAACAGCGGCGACCCGGGCGCACGGGAAATGCTGTCCGGTTCGAGCCGGCTGGCCTACAACCTGTACGTTGACGCCGCCCGCCTGCGGATCTGGGGCGACGGAACCGGCGGCACCGAGACGGTATCCCGGCTTGTCACCCGGCATCCACAGCGCGATTTCCTGCCCGTCTACGGACGCATGCCCGTTCGGCAGAATTCCCCGCCGGGTGCCTACAGCGATTCGCTCGTGGTTACGCTGAGTTTCTAGCCCGCGGCCGCCAGCTGACGGCAACCCGCGGATCGAGACGATTCAGGGGCTGAATGGCGCGGTCAGCCGCTCCAGCACCGGCGGATCCCGCTCGTAGATGTCCGGACGGAACGTCACACGGCCGGTGTCATTCACCGACACGGTCCAGTACAGCAAGAGCACCGGCCAGGACTCGGACAGGTTGATCGTCCTGGGCCGCGTCCCGGTGGCAGCGGCTTCCAGCCGTTCCCGGCTCCAGCGGTCGGGGTCGTTCAGGAGAATCGCGCCCAGCCCGAAGGCATCCTCCACCCGGATGCATCCGGAGCTGAAGGTCCGCTCCGTGCGATCGTAAAGTGCCCGCGCCGGCGTATCGTGGAGATACACCGCATGGGTGTTGGGAAACATGATCTTTATCCGGCCCAGCGCATTGTTGGGTCCGGGATCCTGTCGGATAATGTACGGAAAGTTTGCGCCCGAATAGCTGCTCCAGTTCACCGAGGCCGGGTCGACCTCGTCGCCGCCCGGGGTGAGCACGCGCATATTCTGGGCCGCCAGATACCCGGGATCTTTCTGTATTCGCGGCAGGATGTCGCGGGAAAGAATGCCCCGGGGAACGGTCCAATCGGGATTGACTACCAGGTAACGGATATCGTCCCGAAACACCGGCGTTTGCCGGTAGGGCCGGCCCACCTGAGACCGGGACCGCCAGACGATGGAGCCGTCGCGGACGACGTAGACCTCGAATCCGGCGATGTCCACCACGACCTGCCGGCCACCGATTTCGTGCAGCACCCAGCGGGCCCGTTCGAGGTTGACCCTGATCTGGTCCATGCGAGCGTCCACCGGGACATTCAGAGCGCGAAGGGTGGCCGGTCCGACCACGCCGTCGGCATCGAGACCGTGGCGCTCCTGGAAGCGGCGGACTCCCGCTTCCATGGACTCGTCATACGCCTCGCCCGCCTCCAGGCCCTCATCCATGTCCCCTGTCCGGGTCAGGCGTTCATAAAGCAACGGCACGCGGGGGTCGGTCATCCCGGCCTTCAGTGTCGGGCCAGCCGGAACTTCATCCCATCCACCGGCCGCGGAGATGGCCTTGTAGCGAGCCAGCGCGGATTTCAGTCGCCCATAGGCCGGATGCCGGGGCCGGAGACTGTCCAGTCCCTCGGCCAGCTGTCCGCCTTCGATCATCTCGAGAAGGAGTTCGCCGGGATCACGGTCCGAAATCGGCCGGTCCAGATTCCAGTTCCGATCAAGCTCCGCAGCGTTGACCTTGCCGCGATACAGGTGGCTGGCCAGACGGACGAGCGCGTCGGTAAGCAGCAGATCATTGTCCTCCGCGGACAGTTCCTGTCCCGAATCACTGCTCCGGAGAACCTCGAGGTGATAGTCGGCCGGATCGAGCCCGTCTCCCTCCGCCGCGACAATCTCGCCGAGCAGAACGTCAATCGCCGCCGGGTCGGCCCACAGGGGTTCGAACCCCCGGCGCTCATACATCTCCGGTAGAAGCGTCCGCGCGGCGATGGCCTCGCCAGCGATTTCCAGGCTCCCGGTTGCCTCCAGCTGTTCCATGGCCTGGCGGATGGATTCCGACGCAAGCGCCGGCGCCACCGCCAGCACCGCCGACACAAAAATCGGGACCAGGCGGAATCTCACCGTGAACTCTCCTTGACTGAAAGACCGTTGCGACCGGTCGGAAGACCCGGGCAGGCATGTCCGGATCAGGCGCAGAGGATATCACCGCCGGGGTCCGCGGGCGGACCGCCCAGGGCGTGCCCGGACCTGCCGCTGGGTCGTACAAACCGAAGTTGCGTGACGCGGCGGGAGGTGGCACCGTGGCCGTGACGCGCCGGCGACGTGGGTCGGGGCCGCTCCGGGATGCGACCCGGATTGCGGACCAGGGCGCAGGATCGAGGATTTACAGAACCTATGTGTCTCGGCATACCGATGAAAGTGAGCGCCGTGGACGGCTTCAATGCCCGCTGCGAGGCAAAGGGCGTTTCCCGCGACGTCAGCCTGTTCATGATGCAGCACGAAACAGTGTCGCCCGGCGACTGGGTGATGGTCCATGTCGGATACGCCATTCAGAAAATGACCGAAACCGAGGCGCGGAGCGCCTGGGAGATCTTCGATCAGATCCTTGAGGCAACAGAGCAACCGGCCTAGACCGGGAACGTCATCCGCCGCCTTCGGCCAAGGGACGGAGCCGAACAAGAGCACGCAACGAGGGCCTGGACATGTGCGATACCTGCGGCTGTAACATCACCTCCGGCAACAAACACCTGCTCGAGCCAGGCGGAAAGCTGGCCGGCAGCGGTGGCGGCGCCGTCGAAGTTCTCCAGAGTCTCCTCGCGGAGAACGACCACGAGGCCGCCCATAACCGTTCCCATTTCGACGGGCACGGCGTGCTTGCGATCAACCTCATGTCGTCGCCCGGCTCGGGCAAGACCAGCCTGCTGGAGGCCACGATCCGGGCATGGAACGGCCGCCGCAAGCTCGCCGTGATCGAAGGCGACCTGGAAACGGAGAACGACGCCCGGCGCATCCGCGCGCTCGGCGTGCCCGCGGTCCAGATCGCCACCGGCAATGCCTGTCACCTGGACGCCCATATGGTCCATCACGCGCTGCACGAGCTGGACCTTGCGGAACTCGACATCCTGTTTATCGAGAATGTCGGCAATCTGGTCTGCCCGGCCAGCTTCGATCTTGGCCAGCACCTCAACGTGGCCCTGCTGTCGGTCACCGAGGGAGACGACAAGCCGGCCAAGTACCCGGTGATGTTTCGTGCTGCCGATAACGTCCTCGTCAGCAAGACGGACCTGCTCCCGGTGCTCGACGATTTCGATCCGGCCGCGGCAACCCGGGCAGTGCGAGCTCTCGCCAGCGCCGCGCCCGTCCTCCACGTTTCCGCCCGGAGCCCCGATGGATTGGCCGCCTGGCTGAACTGGCTGGAGGACGAGCTCACCGCCCACCGGCGGCGGCTCGAACAGGGAGAATCCCGGCGGCCGGCCGTTCAGCCCGAAGGGGCGGCGCTGCATGCGGCCGGAGTCGCGGAGGCCTGACCATGGCCGACCCTGCGACGACCTGGCTGGATCGTATCCGCGGGCTGGATCTGCCGGAGCGGATCCGCATCATGAATGTCTGTGGCGGCCATGAGCGTTCCATCAGCATGGCCGGGTTGCGCGGCGCGCTGCCCGCCGCGATCGAGCTGATCCCCGGACCCGGTTGCCCGGTCTGCATCTGCCCCGAGGAAGACGTCTACGAGGCCATACAGATCGCAAGGCGCGAGCCCGTGATCCTCGTGACCTTCGGCGACATGCTGCGGGTACCCGTGAACCTGCCGCGCCGGGAAATACGATCGCTGGAGCAGGCCAAGGCGGCGGGCGCGGACATACGCCCCATCGCCTCTCCGCTGGAAGCCACGGCGATTGCCAGGGACAATCCCGACACGCCGGTGGTGTTCTTCGCTGCGGGTTTCGAGACTACAACCGCACCCGTGGCGGCGATGCTGGCGGGTGGTGTTCCCGACAATCTGTCGGTGTTGCTTTCCGGTCGCCGCACCTGGCCCGCGGTGGCGATGCTCCTGGAAGGCGAAACGCCGGGCTTCGACGCGCTGATCGCGCCGGGACACGTGGCCACGATCATGGGCCCGGAGGAATGGTCGTTCGTGGTCGAGAATCACGACATTCCGTCGGCCGTATCGGGGTTCACTCCCGAAAGCCTTCTGGCGGGCATGTACTCGGTGCTTCGCCAGCACCTCGAGGGCAAGCTGTTTCTGGACAACTGTTACGAGGAAGTGGCCCGGCCAGGCGGCAACCCGACGGCCAGGGACCATCTGGAGCGGGTCATGGACGTCGTGCCCGCGAAGTGGCGCGGCATTGGCGAGATTCCCGCATCCGGCTACGCGCTCAGACCCGAGTATGCGGGGCGGGACGCGCGCCGCCGATATCCCGGCTACGCCGACGAAGGCCGGAAACGGGCCGGCCAGATGCCCCAGGGCTGCGACTGCGCCCGGGTCGTGCTGGGGAAAATTTATCCCAACCAGTGCCGGATCTACGGGAGTGCCTGCACGCCGCGGGATCCGGTGGGTCCGTGCATGGTCTCCGACGAGGGTGCTTGCCGCATCTGGTGGTCGGCGGGAATCCGCAGCGAGGACGCAGCCTGATTCCGCCATCGTCCGACCGTCCGTCCGGACCACCGCCCGAGATCCGAAAGATCCGCGTCGGCGGGCGGGTGCAGGGCGTGGGCTATCGGCCCTTTGTGTTCCGTCTCGCCCACGAGCTGAGCGTTGCCGGCTGGGTACGCAATGCCGTCGGCGACGTGGAAATTCTTGCGGCCGGGCCAGGCACGACCCTCGATGCATTTGCCGAAGGACTGGTTTCCCGGGCACCCCCGCTGGCAGAGCCGCGGCTGGACTCGATGACTCCAGTCGAGGCGAGTCCTCCCAGCGGATTCGCCATCCTCGCCAGTACCGCCGACGTGGAGCCCAGCATCCATGTTCCGCCGGATTTCTTTGCTTGTGACGACTGCCTGCGGGAACTCGCCGACCCCGACGACCGGCGCTTCGGCTACCCGTTTATCAACTGCACCCAGTGCGGACCCCGATACACGCTCATCCGTGCCCTGCCCTACGATCGCCCGAACACGTCCATGGCCGGCTTCGAGTTGTGCGCGGCATGCCGCGCCGAGTATGAGGATCCGATGGACCGCCGCTTCCATGCGGAACCCGTCGCCTGTCCGGCCTGCGGTCCGGACCTCACCTGGACGGTGAAGGGCAGCCCCATGACGCTCTCCGGGGCGGGCGCCCTGGAAGCCTGTATTGACGCCATACGCGCCGGTCGTCTGGTCGCCGTCAAGGGCATCGGCGGCTACCACCTGGTCTGTGACGCCTCCCAGGACCGTCCGGTTTCCCGTCTTCGCCGCCTAAAGCCCCGCCCCCACAAGCCGTTGGCCATTATGGTCGGCAGGAGCGCCGGGGACCCGCTGGCACAGCTGCGCGCATTTGCGAGCCCGTCACGGATTGAGACCGAGCGATTGCTGGCACCGGAACGCCCGATCGTCCTCATGCGCAAGGCAGTCGATGCCGATGGGCTGTCGGAGCTGATCGCACCCGGCCTGGGCGAAATCGGCGTCATGCTTCCCTACAGTCCGCTGCACGAACTTCTGATTCGCGGTCTCGGGCATCCGATCGTCGCAACCTCCGGAAACATCAGCGGCGAACCGGTGCTGACGGACAGCGAGCCCGTGGAAGAGCGCCTCGGGCACATCGTGGAAGGCTATCTGCACCATGACCGGCCAATCGTGAGGCCGGCGGATGACCCCGTGTACCGCAGCATTGCCGGACGGATGCGGCCCATCCGGTACGGGCGCGGCTCCGCCCCCGTGGAGCTGGATCTGCCCTTCGCGCTGGAGGAACCGGTCGCTGCTCTCGGGGGACACATGAAGAATACCGTGTGCCTGGCCTGGGGCCGCCGGTGTGTCATGTCGCCCCACATCGGCGACATGGGCGCGGCCCGCAGCCTCGACGTATTCGAAGCGGTGCTGGCCGATCTGCAGGCGCTCTACGACGTCCAGGCCTCCCGGTTCGTTTGCGACGCCCATCCCGGGTACGCCACCACGCGCTGGGCCAAGAGCCAGTCCCTGCCGGTAACCCGGGTATTTCATCACCGTGCCCACGCCTCCGCGGCCGCGTTCGAGGCCGGCCTCGACGGCCCCATGCTCGTGTTCACGTGGGATGGGGTGGGCTTCGGCGAGGACGGGCGCCTGTGGGGAGGCGAGACGTTCTACGGCGTGCCCGGCGCCTGGCGGCACGTCGCCCGGATGCGGCCATTCGTTCTGCCCGGCGGCGAAGCGGCCAGCCGACAGCCGTGGCGCTCGGCGGCAGCGCTGGCCTGGTCCCTGGACTGCGTGTGGCCCTGTCCCGAAGACGTCCACGGCGTTGTTCGCCAGGCCTGGCAGCGGCGGATCAACAGCCCCGAAACGACGGCCGTGGGACGGTTGTTCGATGCGGCCGCGGCTCTCGCTGGCGTGTGCCGCGTGGCGAGTTTCGAGGGACAGGGGCCCATGCTCCTCGAAGCCCTCGCTGATCGGCCGGCGGACGAGCCACCGCTGCAGATCACGCTGGCTTCCGACGGCGTGCTCGAATGGGACTGGAGCCGGCTGGTCAGCCTGATGAAAGCGGCCGATCATCCGTTGACCGAACGTTCGGGGCGATTTCACGACGCCCTGGCCGCCACGATTCGGGAGGTCTGCCGCAGGATTGACCAGCCTTTTTCCGCCGTGGCCCTATGCGGCGGCGTTTTTCAGAACCGGCGGCTAGCGGAGCGCGTTATCGATCTCCTGGAGGCCGACGGCATCACCCCGTTCCTTCCGGCCCGCCTTCCCGTTAACGACGCGGCGATTTCCTTCGGCCAGATCGTCGAGTTTGCGCAAGGTGGCGGCGAAGCCCAGAACAGGTAAAGAGAAAACCATGCAGGAAACGCACATCGCACTGGCCCACGGCAACGGCGGCCGCTTCATGCGAGAGCTCATCGAAGAGCTGTTTGCCAGACACCTGGCCAACCCCGTACTCGACACCGCGGGCGATGCCGCCACCCTCCCGGCATTGCCCGAGGGCGAGGTCGTCTTCACGACAGACGGATTTACCGTGCAGCCGCTGGAATTCCCGGGCGGCAACATCGGTACTCTCGCGGTGCACGGAACCACGAACGATCTGGCGGTCGCGGGCGCAATACCCTTGTATCTCAGCCTCAACTGCTTCATCGAGGCAGGCCTGGAGATCGAAGTCCTCGAACGCGCGATCGAGGGCCTCGCGTCGGCCGCCCGCGACGTCGGGGTCCAGGTCGCTACCGGCGATACCAAGGTGCTCCGACGTGGCGAAGGGGGTGGACTGTATCTGGCCACGACCGGCGTTGGCGTTCGCCCGGCCACCCTCAGGCTCGGGTTCGAGCAGATTCGCGCTGGCGACAGCCTGCTTGTCAGCGGCCCGGTAGGCGATCATGGCGTGGCAGTCATGCTGGCCCGAGAGCAGTTCGGGCTGTCGGGCGATATCGCCTCCGATGCAGCCAGCGTTCTGCCGGTCACGAAGGCGCTCGCCGGGCTGGCCGGCCTGCGCTTCATGCGCGATCCGACCCGTGGGGGTCTGGCCACGGTCTGCCACGAAATCGCAAGGCACACCGGCCTGTCGGTCAAGCTTCGCGGCCCTGACATCCCCGTGCGCGACCCGGTCGTATCCGTGTGCGAAATGCTCGGCTACGACCCGCTTTACCTCGCATGCGAAGGCCGGGTGGTTGCGGTGGTCGCGAGCGAAGACGCCGACGATGCGCTGGCGCAAATGCGCGCGCTGCCGGAAGGCCGGGAGGCGGCTCTGATCGGGACGCTGGAAGACGGCGGCCGGCCGGTGGAAATGGAGACCGCCCTGGGCGGGCGCAGAATTCTCGAGGAACTCGAGGACGACCCGTTACCCCGGATCTGCTAGGGGTCGCGAAACCGCCCGGATCAGGCCATCAGTGCCGTGATCTTTTCCAGCAGTCCCTTGAAATTGATGGGCTTCGTATCGTAGTCGTCGCAGCCTGCGGCCAGCGCCTTTTCCCGATCGCCCTCCATCGCATGGGCAGTCAGGGCAAGAACCGGGATTTCCCGGGTGCCGGGGTCACTCTTGAGGATTCCGGCGGCTTCCCAACCGTCCATCACGGGCAAACTCATGTCGAGGAGTATCAGATCGGGGGATTCCGAGCCGGCCATGTCCACGCCCTGGCGGCCATCCACCGCGATCAGCACATCAAAGCCCTTGCGCTTGAGACGGCGGGAAAGCATGTCCCTGTTCATCTCGTTGTCTTCGACCAGCAAAATCTTGGCCACCATCCGCCCTCGACAGGTAAATCCAGCACGCAGTTTACCTGTGACGCATCCGTTCTTCGAGACGAAATCAATCGTAGACCTGCTGGGCGAGCACGATGACCGCATCCTCGGATCCCAGCAC
>JARFQW010000047.1 GCA_029287575.1 Gammaproteobacteria bacterium
GATCGAATGGAACGCCTGACGGCGGACGTGATGGCTGTGCACCTGAAGCTTCCCTCGGTCGAGCCGTTCTTGTTCCTGGCGGGCCAGTACGTGGATATTCTTCTCGCCGACGGCCGCCGCCGGAGCTTCTCCATCGCCAGCCCGCCGTCGGCCGGGTCCCCGCTCGAGCTTCATGTGCGGCATGTCCCCGGCGGCCATTTCACCAGTTTCGTGTTCGACCGGCTCAAGGAACGTTCGCTGCTGCGCCTCGAGGGTCCTCTCGGCGGGTTCTTCCTCCGGGAGGAGGAGTCTGAACCCATAGTCATGGTGGGTGGTGGTACCGGTCTCGCGCCGCTGAACGCCATGATAGAAGAGGGTCGGCACCAGGGCCTGGATCGACCGATCCATCTCTACTGGGGCGTTCGCTCGGAGCGGGATCTCTACGCGACCTCGCGGATCGCCGAATGGCAGGCCGATCTGCCCGGTTTTCGCTTTACGCCGGTGCTCTCGGAGCCCGGTCAGGACTGGAGCGGACGCACCGGTTGGGTGCATGAAGCGGTTCTCGAGGACTACCCGGATTTGTCCGGTATCGCGGTGTATGCGTCCGGGCCGCCGCCCATGATCACGGCCGTCCAGGCCGAGTTCCCGCCCCGCGGACTCCATCCGGATCGACTGCACTTCGACTCGTTCGAGTTTGCGCCCGATACCGCGGGGCTGGCCAGCGACGCCTGATCAGCCCGCGGGTCCGGTCAGCCGCGGGACGTCCGCGGCGGTTGCCAGGTCCAGTCCCTGGCGGAAGGCCTCGGACGCTCCCATGGGTTCGCCGATTTCCTCGAGCAACCGCCCGTAGACCTGATAGGCCTCGGCGTCGGGCCGAACCGACAGGCTGGTCTCGAGATAGCTGCGGGCCTTGCCCCAGAGCTGGTTTTTCATGCACAGGCGCGCCGCGGTCAGGAGCAGATCCGGATCGTCGCCGTGACTCAGCAGCCAGCGTTCTGCGCGGGCCAGGTGGGCAGCCGCGTCAGGCGGGCTGAGCTCCCCGTAAAGCCGGACGAGCCCCGAGTCCCAGCGGCGCTCAATGTCCTTGCGGAGCATTTTCTCCAGCCGCTCGTGATCCAGCAGCGGCATCCCCGAATTCACGTAGGCCCCGATGACGCGCGGGTCACGCTGCAAATCGCGGCCCACCGAGGTCCAGGCCGAGCGCAGGGCATCTGCGTCGCCCTCGGCGGCGACCTGGGCGAGGTAGGCGCATTCTGCCCGAACCGCTAGATCATTCAGGGCCTCATCTTTCATGGCATGGTGGCGGCGGAGCTTGGGTACGAGACGGCGCAGGCCGTCCCAGTCGCCGAGGGATTCGCTGATTTCGGCAAGCCGGCAAAGGCCGACGGGATTCCCGGGATGCTCTGCCTCCAGCCGCCGCAGCGTCGCCAGCGCGCGCTCATCCTCGCCGCTGCATACTTCCAGCTCGGCCTGGGTGAGGAGGACCGCCGCGGAAGCGTCCGGATGGCGGTTTTCGGCGAGCCGCAGCCATTCATCGCGGCGCTCGCCCTGACCCTGAGAATCCGCGGCCCGGGCGGCACCGAGGTAGTTCGCCAGCGGCCCGGCGCTGTCACGGATACCCCTGCCCAGAAGCTTCTCGCCTTTTGCATAGTGCCCCTCGGCCAGCTGGATCAGGCCCCGCGTCGCGTCCCGCTCCGCGCGCCGCACCTTGTATCGACCTGCGGCCTTCCCGACGCGCCGCGGCGCCCGGAAAATCCAGACGATGCCGCGCACGGCCAGGTACAGCACGAGCAGTGCGAGGATCAGCCCGGGCACCGACATCTCGAGAGCATGACCGTGGGTCTGAATCAGCACGTAGCCGCGATCAACGATCAGGACCTGGGCGGCGAAGGCGCCCAGTGCCAGGGCGATCAGTGCCAGCGTGCCGAACTTCATGACCGGGCCGGTTCGGGCAGTGCCTGGACCGCCTCGACCTCCTCCCGGGTCTCATCGGCCGCCGAGTCGCCGGGTTGCTCCTCCGCTGGCTCAGCGGCAGGCACGTTTTCGTCCTCTCCGGTCCCGGTGGATGCGTCGCCAGGCGCTGCATCGGATGCCGGATCGGCCAGCGGCCCGGTCTGTCCCGGGTCGGAAGGCGCCTCGGCTTCGGCGCCCGCCGCCGGATCCGGGCTGGCGGCCGGCTCGTCATCCTCCGGCGATGCACCCGTCCCCGTGCGGGACGTATCCTCGGGTCCCGCTTGCGGTCCCTCGGCAGCCGGCGCATCGTCGGCCGCGGGCTCAGAGGCCGCTTCGGTCTGCACGCTGGTGTCCTGTTCCGGCTCAGGCGCTTCCCCGGATGTCGTGTCGGTTCCCGCTTCCGGTTCAGCGGCCGACTCAGACTGCGAGTCAGTCTCCGCTTCCGGTTCAGGAGCGTCTTCGGTCTGCGCGCCAGTTTCCGTCTCCGTGGATCCGGCTTCCGGTGCCGCCGCGGAAGAACTCTCGGTACCGCCCAGGTCTCCCGGGCGGACCGACTTCAGGGCGGCCAGTGAGCCGCTGATGTCGGGATAGCGGGTCTCTACCGACATGCCTTCGAGTTCGCCGAGAATCTCCAGCGTGCCGTGCACGCTCGGATCGTCCTTGTCGAAATAGCGTTCCAGGTTACCCCGCGCGGCGCGCAAGGCCTCCCGGTATCCGGTCGGATCCTCGTTGAGGGCTGCGAGCCGTGCGGACTTCAGGTCCAGCTCGAGATTGCGGTACAGGAAGAAGGCTTCCTCCGGGGCGAGCGTCGGCCGGATGTCACCTTCCACCGCGCGGACACGAAACATATCCGAGAAAAACGCCTTCACCTTGCCGACCATACGGTCCCAGCCCGAGGCATCCGCGGCGCCCTCGTCCACCGGCCCGAACGGCGATCCCTCGGGCGCGAGGCTGCCGGCCAGCGGCAGGGTCTCGACCCGGTTTGCCAGGCTGCCGAGGCGCAGCGCGATACCCGCGGTATCGGCCCGCTCCGCGCTTTCCAGGGCATTGAGATCGTCCGCGATCTGGCGTCGAACCGGCTGCAGGCGCGGCTCATCGAGCTCCGCCAGGTTGCGGTCCGCGGCCGCGAGTGCGGCGGCGGCAACATCCGGTCGTCCGGTTAGTCCGACCTCCCGGACGGCAACCCGCAGCAGGTACTCGGTCTCCGCCAGGATCGGGCCGTCGGCTCTGGAGGCCGCCGACTCCTCGGTGGCCACGGAGGCCAGACGGGTCTCGAGATCCCGGTTCCGGGACTGCAGATCAGCGAGCTCGCTGCGGAGCGCGTCGGCCCGGCGGGTGGCATCGGCGGCTTCCCGCTCCACGCCAACCAGCCGGCTCTCGATTGATTGCAGGCCGGTATCGACGCGGCTTATATCGCCTTCGAGACGGGCTGCCTCGGTGACACTTGCGTCGTCCTGGCCCTGGCCCAGCCACCACATGAACCCGCTGAGTCCCAGTGCGGCGAGGGCCAGCAACAGGGCCACGGTTGCCAGACCGCTACCACCCCTGGCGGTCTCGCGGCTGTCGTTGCCCGGGCTCTCGTCGTGGCGCGCGATTTCCGGATCCTCGGGATCTTCGGGCGCCGTGCTCTCGGGATCCTCGAGTGCCGGCTGTTTGTCCTGGCCGTGGTCTTCTTGTTGCATGGCGGCCTTCCCGGTTCGCTTCTGCCCGCCCTCCCACCACGCCGCCAGGGCGTCGGCGAGACTGGCATCATTAGGAGCGGCGGCCAGTATGCGCTCTGCCCGATGCCCCCCTTCTGCGGCCCGTTTTATCACACGCTCACTGGCGGTCACCAGCGCCGTCCCGGCCAGCAGTTGCTCGTGCTCAGAGCCTAGTAGATCCTGCAGGCGCCGGAGTATGTCCACGCTTGTCGCGGTATAGACGTCGATACCGCCGTGGTGCCAGGCGCCGAGAACCTCGGCGAGAACAGCGGAATCGGGATCGGGTGCCGCCCGCTCGTAGACCTCCAGGTAGGTCGCGTCCGTGCCCCTGGAGGAGAGCGTGTCGCCCAGCAGCGGCCGGCCGCCATCTCCGCGGACGATGAAAACCGGACCGGCCACAGGCTCGGCCAACACATCGAGAGCCAGCAGCGCCTCGGAGTCGAATCCATCCGAGCGGGCGAGCAGGCTTGCCCCCGCGCGCTCGAGCTCCGCGGCCGTGGAGGGCCCGACCGCCAGGCAACGCTGAGGCACACCGCCGAGCGCCTCGATGCCGTGCCGAACGGCGTTTCGGCTGACGAATATGAACAGTGCCGTGGCCAGCGTCTCGCGCGCAAGATCGAGCGCCGCGGCATCGGGCTGCCGGGGGCGAATATCCATGGCCGGGAGAGCCCAGACCCCGGCGCCGTCGGCGGCCAGCCGTTCGGCCAAGGCCGTCCCCTCCGGGTCAGGCCGCGTCACCAGGACGCCGAGTCCTGACAGCGGCGCCCCGGTCACGGCGACTTTCCGGTCGCCAGCAGGGGACCCGCGCCACGCGCCAGCAGCCTGTCCGCGAGTTCCGCACCCATCGACGGGCCGTGGTCCGGGGGGCCGGAAATTTCATCGGCGAGACACTCGCTGCCGTCAGCGGCGGCGACCAGCCCCTGGAGATGCAGACTGCTGCCCCTGATCACCGCGTGCCCGGCGATCGGCGATTCACAGCTACCCTCCAGCCTTGCCGCAAAGGCGCGCTCGGCGTCGATCGCTTGCCGGCTGGCCGGGTCCTCGATGCCTTTCAGCAGGCCGATCAGCTCTTGTGCGTCGGTCTTGCATTCGATACCGACTATCGCCTGTCCCACCGCCGGAAGCGACGTGTCCACGGGGATTCGGTCGGTGATCCTCGCGCCCAGTCCGAGCCGTTCCAGTCCCGCGCAGGCCAAGAGGATGGCGTCATAGTTCCCTTCGTCGAGTTTTCTCAGCCGGGTTTCCACGTTGCCCCGGACAGGGCGAATCTCCAGGTCCGGGCGGCCGTGCTTGAGCTGGGCCTGACGGCGGAGGCTGGATGTTCCCACGACTGCGCCGGGCGGCAGATCCGACAGGGAGGCATAGCGGCCGGAGACGAACGCGTCGCGCGGATCCGCCCGGTCCAGAACCGTCACGATGTCCAGGCCCGGCGGCATCTCCGCAGGCACATCCTTCATCGAGTGCACCGCGATGTCCGCGCGGTCTTCCAGCATGGCGGCCTCCAGTTCCTTGATGAACAGGCCCTTGCCGCCGACCTTCGCGAGGGTGGTGTGCAGGATCTGGTCGCCCCGCGTTGTCATGGGAACCAGCTCGGTTTCCAGACCCGGATACCGTTCCCGGAGGCGGCCGGCGACATGATGGGCCTGCCAGAGGGCCAGGCGGCTTTCACGAGTAGCAATCCGGATCCGATCCATCATCGTGCTCTTAGCTTCCTTTTGATATCTGCGGCATGGCGGCGGCTGATCACCAGGCGTTCGTCGGTACCGCGCAGCCTCAGCCCCGGCCGCCCTGCCTCGTCCTTATCCAGTGACGCAATATGCCTGATTGACACGAGCAGGCTGCGGTGGGCCCGGACAAAGCGCTCCGCATGCTCGGCCTCAAGCGTCTTGAGCGACTCGTCGATCAGATCTTCGCCGCCCTCATGGTGGACGGTGACGTACTTCTGGGCCGCCTCGAAATAGCGTACCGCTTCCAGCGGAATCAGGTGCAGTTCGTCGCCCCGCCTTACCGACACATGGCCGCGGGGCACCGGCCGCGCCGCGGCCAGGGCGGCGAGCTGGGCCCGAGTCGGCCGAACCGCGCGCTCCAGGGCTTCGGCGAGACGCCGGCGGCGCACGGGTTTGAGAAGATAGCCCACCGCCTGGGTCTCGAATGCCTCCAGGGCATACGCGTCATAGGCCGTCGTGAATATCACCGCGGGTGGATTCGGCAGCCGGGCGAGGTGCCGCGCTGCCTCGATCCCGTCCATGCCGGGCATCCGGATATCCATCAGCACGATTTCGGGCTCGCCGCTCGCCACGGCGTTTATCGCTGCCTCGCCGTCGCCCGCTTCGCCGATCGCGTCGAATCCCGGCAGCGCTTCAATGAGGGTCACCAGACGACGGCGCGCCGGTGGTTCGTCGTCGACCACCAGGATTGTCACGGGTCCGCTCATGGGATGCCGTTTTTCTCTGGAAAACGCAGCTTCACGGCGTAACCCTCGCCCGTTTCGTCGATGGCGACTTCACCATCGCGGCCGAACGCGATGGCGAACCGCTGGCGGAGATTTTCCAGGGCAATGCGGTGCCCGGAGCGGCTGGCGGGCGCGTCGTTACCCGGGACCGGGTTTCGAACCGACACTTCAATGCGCTGATCGGCGGTGCGGCTGCCGCTCACGGTGACCGTGCCGCCTGCGGGCAGTCGCTCGATGCCATGATAGATTGCGTTTTCGATCAGCGGCTGGATGGAAAGCCCGGGGATCATCGCCCGCATGGGCAGAGAGTCGATGTCCCAGTCCACCCGGAGCCGGTCGCCCAGCCTGAGACTCTCGATGCGTTCATAGCCTCGGGCGATCTCCAGCTCTTCCTTCAGCCGGATCATTGACCCGGCGTCCGCCAGAGAAGCCCGGAACAGGTCGGAGAGGTCTTCGATGGCCTCTTCCGCGCGCTCCGGCGCGGTGGGGATCAGCGAGGCAATGGTGTTCATGCTGTTGAACAGAAAGTGCGGCCGGATCCGGGCCTGCAGCGCCCGAATCCTGGCGCGCGCCTCCATTTCCACGTTTCGGCGCCATTGCTGGGACACGTAGAAGTAGCGCAGGGCGGCGCCGCCGACGATCAGCCCGACGACGGTATTGCCGAGCACGAAACGGCCGGGCTGGCCGCTGACGACCGTATCCATGGGCAGGCCGGTTCGCTGGGCCCACCAGGCTGACAGGGCCCAGGCGGCTGCCGATACGGCGCCGACGACCAGCGCGAGAATAGCCAGCGCGGCGATGCCCCCCTGGGTGGGGCCCAGCGCTTCGAGCCTCGGCCGCGTATAGCACAGCACGGCCGCCCCGGTCAGGGCGATCCAGAGGAGAAAAAGCGACGTGCGGGCGAGGGCGGACCACAGTTGCCCGGAGGCCGGCTGCCCGGCGACAACCAGGACGATGGCGAGAAGCGCAACGAACAGGACCAGGCCCAGGACTACGCCGGGACTACAGAAATCTGGCAGGAATCCCGGGTCTCGGCCGAGGCCGTCTTCCGCAGCTGTGGGTGCCGCCATGCGGTCCGCTCAGTCCTTTTTCTGATTGTTCTGGCCGGAAAACATATCGGATTTCAGGCGGAAAAGCGCGGAGATGTCCTCGTCGACGCTCCCTTCATCCAGGAGCCGGGAGTAGTGAATCAGCGTCATCTCCACCATCGGCAGGCGCACCCCGAGAGCATCGCCCATGGCCCTGCAGATCCGCAGGTCCTTGGCGTGCAGATCCACCTTGAAGCCCAGCGGATACTCACCACGCACCATCGTCGGCCCCCGGTGGCTCAGAAACCAGTTGCCGGCCGCGCCCTTCTCGAGTGCGCCGATCAGCCTGTCCGTGGGCAGCCCCTGGGCCTGTCCGAAGGCCAGCGCCTCGGTCACGGCCTGGTTGATCCCGGCAACCATGATCTGGTTGGTGGCCTTGGTCGCCTGGCCGGCCCCCACCGGGCCCATGTGGGTAATGCTGCCTCCCATGGCCTGGAGTATTGGCCCGGCCGCGGCGACGTCGTCCGGCTCGCCGCCAACCATGATGGACAGCGTGCCGCGCTGCGCGCCTTCCGTGCCGCCGGAAACCGGGCAGTCCAGGAACCGGCCTCCGGATTCGCGCATACGCCGATCGGCCTGTTTCGCGGTTTCGGAACTGACGGTAGAGCAGTCCAGGACGAGGAGCCCCGGCTTGCCGGCAGCCGCCAGCGCGTCTGTGACCGCCAGCACATCGGCATCCGCCGACACGCAGATGACCACGGCCTCGCACATCGCGGCGAGATCCTCAGGGCTGCCGGCCGCGGCGCAGCCGGTTTCGGCGGCCAGCTGTTCGGCTTTCGTGGGCGTTCGGTTGCTGACGCCGGCGAGCAGGCCGGCGCGATGGAGGTTTCTGGCCATGGGCAGGCCCATGGCACCGAGTCCGACAAATCCGGTCTTCATGGTGATCGGTCAACTCCGGGCAGGCTTACGCGCGGTGCAAAGGACCGCCGGGCGACCAGCTTACTGCCGCCGCCGCCATTCCGAAAACACGTATCACAAGGCCGGGGAACCGGAAAATCGGTCTAGGGTGAACCCTCGCACCATTCTTCGACCGCCGCGGCGGCGCCTTCACGGGCCTCGGTGGTTTCCTCGTCAGAAAGGTAGCGCCGCTCCCCGTTGGGCAGATCCTGGTAGATTCTGTGAGCCTGACTGTACTGGGCATAGCGCCTGCGGGCCTTCGAGCAGTTCTCTTTGCGCTGGGCCTCGAGGTCCTCGTCCGCCTCGGCGCGAGCGGTGCGCTCCGCATCGGCTGCCGCTTCCTGGCGTTCCGCCTGAACGTTGCTCTCCCAGCGCTTGAGTTCGCGCTCCCGAACCTGGGCCGGATCCGTGGGCCGGGATGCGATCGGAACCAGCGTCGCGCCCTCGCGCGGCCGGTCGCTGTACTGGACGTTCCCGTTCGCGTCCACCCACTGATAGATCTCTGCCACGGCCGGCAGGCTGATGCCCAGCAGAGCCAGAACTGTCAGCGCTTTGAACATGACGCGCTCCTTGGCCTCAAATGGCCTTGTCGTCTGTTTCCCCGGTGCGTATGCGAATGGCCGAGCCGAGGTCGTAAACGAATATCTTTCCGTCGCCGATCTTGCCGGTTCTTGCCGTATTGGTGATCGCTTCGACCGTCTGCTCGAGGAGAGCGTCCGGTATGGCCAGCTCGATCTTCACCTTGGGCAGAAAGTCCACGACATATTCGGCGCCACGATAGAGCTCAGTGTGGCCCTTCTGGCGGCCAAATCCTTTGACCTCCGTCACGGTTATGCCCTGAACGCCAAGATCGGCGAGAGCTTCCCGAACGTCGTCCAGCTTGAACGGCTTGATGATTGCGCAAACCATTTTCATGGCAGGTTCTCCTTGGGGGCGGGCAGAGTCTACCATCGGCACGCGCCGGCAAGAAAAAAGCCCGGGCAGGATCCCCTGCCCGGGCCAACGGTCGGAACGCGCGGGATCCTTCCCGCCCGCTCAGCCGGTCAGGTTTCCGCCTTGCCGAACTCCGGATACGCTTCCATGCCGCATTCGGCCAGGTCCACTCCCTCGTACTCGTCTTCCTCGGACACCCGGATGCCCATGATGGCCTTCAGGGCGAACCACACAATGCCGGAGGCGACGAAGACCCAGATGAAGATCGTAGCCGCACCCAGCAGCTGGCCGCCGAACGACGCACCGCCGTCATCCGTGAGCGGGTTGGTGATCGGGACCAGCAGCAGGCCCAGCAGGCCGACCACGCCATGCACGGAAATCGCGCCAACGGGGTCGTCGATTTTCATCTTGTCGAGGGCCACGATCGAGAACACGACGATTGCGCCACCCAGAGCACCGAACAGGGTGGCCTGCAGCGGCGTCGGCGTGGACGGCTCGGCGGTGATCGCCACCAGGCCGGCCAGGGCGCCGTTCAGGGCCATGGTCAGGTCGGCCTTGCCGAAAAGCACCTTCGCAACGATCAGGGCCGCGATCAGGCCCCCGGCCGCTGCTGCGTTGGTGTTCATGAAGACCACCGCCACGGCGTTCGCGCTCTCCACGGAGGCGGTCGCCAGGACAGAGCCCCCGTTGAAGCCGAACCAGCCGAGCCACAGGATGAACGTGCCCAGCGTGGCCAGGGGCAGGTTGCAGCCGGGTATCGCGTTGATCTGACCTTTGCTGCCGTACTTGCCCTTGCGCGGGCCGAGCAGGATGACCCCGGCCAGCGCCGCGGCGGCGCCCGCCATGTGGACGATGCCGGAACCGGCGACATCGGAAAAGCCGTTGTCACCCAGGCTGAACATCCCGAAGACCGCTTCGCCGCCCCAGGTCCAGGAGCCTTCCAGCGGATAGATGAAGCCGGTCATGAAGACCGCGAAGATCAGGAACGACCAGAGCTTCATGCGTTCGGCCACCGCACCGGAAACGATGGACATGGCGGTCGCAACGAATACCACCTGGAAGAAGAAGTCCGCGGACGGCGCATAGGTCGCCGGCTCCTCCGCGCCGGCGACGCCATCGCCGGTGATCCCGCTCAGGAAGAGACTGAAATCTCCTCCCCCGTACATGATGCTGTATCCGCAGACCATGTACATGGTGCACGCGATCGCGTACAGGGCCACGTTCTTGGTGAGGATTTCCGTCGTGTTCTTCGAGCGGACGAGTCCCGATTCCAGCATCGCGAAGCCGGCCGCCATCCACATGACGAAGGCCCCCGATATCAGGAAGTAGAACGTGTCCAGCGCATAGGCAAGTTCTGCCACTTTCTCCATGTTCAAAAACCCCCGTTAAACGGCTTCCACGCCGGTTTCACCGGTGCGGATGCGAATGACCTGGTCCAGCAACGTGACGAAGATCTTCCCGTCGCCGATCTTTCCTGTGCGCGCGGTATTGGTGACCGCTTCGACGACCTGCTCCACCAGGTCGTCATGGACCGCGATTTCCACCTTCACCTTGGGCAGGAAATCCACCACGTACTCGGCGCCGCGATAGAGCTCGGTATGGCCGCGCTGGCGGCCGAAGCCCTTGACCTCCGTGACGGTGATGCCCTTGACACCAACGTCAGCCAGGGCCTGGCGTACGTCGTCGAGCTTGAAGGGCTTGATAATGGCCGTTACCAACTTCATGTGTTTCTATCTCCTCGCTGCCTGGTTTGTTGTCCGGTCCGCGTGACTCAATCGCCACCCCCGCCGAAGATGTCGAAGCTGTACGAAATCTCGAAGACCAGGTTCATCTCGTTGGAGTCAGGGCCCAGATCGTCGTCCTGGTAGACCAGATACAGCGCGGTATCGAAGTCGCCGACCGTGCGCTCGTAGCCGCCCTGCCAGTAGCTGCCGTCGAAGTCGTCGCTGAAGCTGCCGTACTTCAGATAGAGGCCTTCCCAGCCCACCTGAGCGGCGAAGAAGTTGTAGTCCTGCTCGTCACCGAAGCCTTCCCAGCGGCCGCGGCTGTACTCGAGGTCCAGGAAACGCCAGGAGAGCAGCAGATTGCCCTCGTTGTAGGTGTCGTCGAAGCTGTCCGAGTAGAAGTAGCCCGTGTACCCGATGGTGTATCCGAACTCGCCGAAACTGCCGGAGTAGCCGCCGTAGAGGTCGTACTCGATACCGTCGTCCACATCGGCCAGCCACGTGCCGGCATAAAAACCACTGTTTTCCCAGTCGACACCGCCGTTGGCCGTCGAGCTGGACTGCTCGATTCCGCGGAAGAAGTAATCCGACATGAAGCCGATGTTGCCGGTAACATGGTTTTCTGCCTCGGCCCGGACACCGAGCAGAGCCAAGGCCAGGAACAGGTAGTGCTTTCGCTGCATGTTGAGTTTCCTCTGTGTTGTTGACGACAGGCCGGAGATCGTCGCTCTCGCCAAAGTGACGACGATCCCCGCTGAGGACTCTCCAGCACGATGCGTGCCAGTTGACGCCCGACAGGGCGCCGGGCGGGGTTTGCCGGGCCGGGCCGGGGCACTTGCACCGCAATGGTGCACCGCAAGATGAGCGGGTGCGCCATCTCGGGGCGATGCCCGCGAATCCGGGCCAACACCACGGAAACGGCGGCTGGCAGTGCCAGCCTCGGGAGGCGAACCTTGGATCCGAAAATTGTTGATGACCTCGTCCGGCGGGTGTCCGCGTCGCTGCCGGAGGCATTCCGGACGCTGCAGACCGACGTCGACCAGAATTTCCGGAGTGCGCTGCAGGCTGCTCTCAGCCGGCTCGATCTCGTGACGCGGGACGAATTCGATGTCCAGGCCGCGGTGCTGCGGCGGACCCGGGAGCGGCTGGAGGCCATGGAACAGCGGATCGCCGAGCTGGAGCCTCCCCCCGAGACCTGAACGCACCGGAGCGGGCCTGGCCCCAAGCCGTCGCACAAGGAGGTGCCATGGCCCTGGCCACCGTGATCAGCCGGGCCCAGATCGGGCTCGATGCGCCGCAGGTTGCGGTGGAGGTCCACTTGAGCGGTGGCTTGCCGGGCATGTCGGTGGTCGGTCTTCCGGAGGCGGCGGTCAGGGAGAGCCGCGACCGGGTGCGGGCCGCGCTGCAGAATTGCGGATTCCGGATTCCTCCCCGTCGAGTCACGATCAATCTGGCCCCGGCCGACCTGCCAAAGGAAGGCGGCCGCTTCGATCTTGCCATCGCCCTGGGCATCCTCGCGGCTTCCGGTCAGCTGGCCGGCAACCGTCTGGCGCGCTCCGAGTTCCTGGGAGAACTGTCCCTTAGCGGCAATTTGCGGCCGGTCCGTGGCGCGCTGCCCGCGGCCATCCATGCCCGGCGGGCCGGCCGGCGCCTGATCCTGCCTCGGGAGGTGGCCTCGGAAGCCGCGCTGGTGGCGGGGGCCGAGGTGCTGATGGCCGGGCACTTGCTCGAGGTTTGCCGGGAGCTCGCCGACGAAGAATCGCTGCAGCGGGCGGTGCCCTGCAGGCGGGACGTACGCGCCCCGGTCGAGGATCTGGCTGACGTCCGGGGTCAGGCCGGCGCCCGCCGGGCGCTCGAAGTTGCGGCCGCGGGCGGCCACAACCTGCTGATGTTTGGCCCGCCCGGAACCGGCAAGACAATGCTGGCGCGGCGGCTGCCCGGCCTCTTGCCCGCACTGCCCGAAGATGAGGCTCTGGAAGTGGCCGCCGTCCATTCTGTCGCCTTCGGCAGCTTCGATGCCGCCGAATGGGGACAGCGGCCGTTCCGCCACCCCCATCACACCGCCTCGCCAGCCGCGCTGTGCGGCGGCGGGGCCCGTCCCCGACCCGGCGAGGTGTCACTGGCGCATCGGGGGGTTCTGTTCCTCGACGAGTTGCCGGAATTCGACCGTCGCGCCCTGGAGGGTCTGCGTGAGCCGCTCGAGGACGGGGGGATTACGATTTCCCGGGTGAGCGAACGCATCCGCTGGCCCGCCGAGTTTCAGCTCGTGGCCGCCATGAATCCCTGCCCCTGCGGCCATCTGGGGGACCCGGTACGGTCCTGCCGCTGCACGCTGGAACAGGTGAGGCGCTACCGGACCCGCGTATCCGGGCCCTTGCTGGATCGAATGGACCTGTGCATCGAGGTGGGCCGGCCTGGAGACTCGCTGCTGGAAGATTCGGACAGCATCCCTGAATCCACTGCCGTAGTCGCCCGCCGGGTTACCGCGGCCCATCGCCTGCAGCAGCGCAGAGGCAGCCAGAATGCGCGACTGCCCGCGCGTGACCTGGCCCGGGCGGTCCGGGCGAGCGGTGAGGCCATGAGCCTGCTGAAGACCGCGGCCCGGCGATTCGCCTTCTCGGCGCGGGCCTGTCACCGTGTCTTGCGGGTTGCGCGAACGGTGGCGGATCTGGCCGGGGATGCGGATGTCACCGAAACGCATCTTGCGGAAAGTCTTGGCTTTCGCGCGTCGGGCATTGAGGCGGGCGCCTGAGTCGTTATAGTCCCGGGTCCTCGCCCCCGTCCGGACCGTCATGTCCCTGAACTCCGCCCAAGAAGCTGCCGTGAACCACACCGAGGGCCCGCTTCTCGTTCTAGCCGGAGCAGGGAGCGGCAAGACTCGTGTCATCACCCACAAAATCGGCCGCCTGCTGGCCAGGGGTATGCCCGCTCCGGAGATTGTGGCGGTGACGTTTACGAACAAGGCCGCCAGGGAAATGCGCCAGCGCGTGGCCGCGATCGTGGACGCCGACGCGGCCCGAGGGCTGCGGGTGTCCACGTTCCATACGCTCGGCCTGTCCATACTGCGCCGCGAGTACGCCGGTGCGGGACTGCGGCGGGGATTCACCATCATGGATGCGGCTGACAGCCGAGGGGTTCTGCGCGAGATTCTCCGGGAAGAGAATGCCGACGCGGAGGGACGGGTGGAGGCCTGCGCCAGCGCGATCTCGGATTTCAAGTCGCGGCTGCTGGACCCGGACTCGGCGGAGGCATCGGCCGAAGACGAGTTGCAGGCCGCCGATGCCCGCAGGTATGCGGCGTATCAGCGGGCGCTGGGTGCCTACAATGCCGTGGACTTCGACGATCTGATTACCACCCCGGTTCTGCTGTTGGGCCGTGACGATGCGGCCCGTGAGCGCTGGCAGAGTCGGGTGCAATACCTGCTGGGGGACGAATATCAGGACACCAACCTGGCTCAGTATCAGCTCATGCGGCTCCTGATGGGTGACCGCGGCGCCTTTACCGTGGTCGGCGACGACGACCAGTCGATCTATGCCTGGCGCGGAGCCCGTCCGGAGAACCTGCAGACGCTCACCGAAGACTACCCGGGCCTGCGGGTAATCAAGCTGGAGCAGAACTACCGGTCAACGCGGAGAATCCTCGAGGCCGCCAACCGCCTGATTGCCAACAACGCCCACCTGTTCGAGAAACGCCTGTGGAGCGGGCATGGCGCCGGCGACCGAATCCGGGTTCTGAAAACCCGGGACGGGCGGGACGAGGCGGACCGCGTGGCGATGGAACTGCTGCTGCACCAGGGCCGGACCGGCCAGGATTGGGGTCACTACGCCGTCCTGTACCGCAGCAATCACCAGGCCAGACCGTTCGAACAGGCGCTGCGCGGGCGGGGAATCCCCTACGACGTGACCGGCGGCACATCGTTTTTCGAACGTACCGAGATCAAGGACGTGATTGCCTATCTGCGTCTGATCGCCAATCCAAGCGACGATGCGGCGTTCCTGCGCATCGTCAACGTTCCCCGCCGGGAAATCGGTGCGGCGACCCTGGAGAAACTCGGGGCTTACGCCGGATCCCGCAGCCAGCCGCTGCTCGAAGCAAGCCTCGAGGCGGGCCTGCACGGCGTGCTCGGGCCTCGCTACGTGGAGCGACTCGAACGCTTTGCCCGGACCATCGTGGAGCTGGAAGACAGTCATGCACGGGGCCGGTCGGTGACCGATCTGACCGACGACCTCATCGAGACGCTTGGCTATCGCGACTGGCTTCGCGAGAACGCGCGCGATCCTCGCCAGGCAGACCGGGCGCTGGAGAACCTCGAGGAACTGGCCAAGTGGATCCACTCGCTGGACAAGGACGCCGACGACGCCCGGCTGGCCGATGTCCTGAACAGAATCAGCCTGATGGACATGCTGGACAAGCGCGACGACGAAGAATCCGGCGGTCGGGTTCGGCTGATGACCCTGCATGCGGCCAAAGGGCTGGAGTTTCCGGTCGTCTACCTGACGGGCATGGAGGAGGATCTGCTACCTCACCGCAACAGCATCGACGGGGCCGGACTGGAGGAGGAGCGCCGCCTGGCGTACGTGGGAATTACCCGCGCCCAGCGGGAGCTAACCATCAGCTACGCGACGCGGCGCAGTCGTTTCGGAGAGACGCTGGTCTGCGAGCCCAGCCGTTTTCTGGACGAATTGCCGGTATCCGACCTGGAGTGGGAGGGTCGCGGGGCGGAACCCTCACCGGAGGAAAAGCGAGCCCGGGGCCAGAGCGCTCTCGCGGGCCTGAGGAGCCTGCTCGGCGACTCCTGAGGCGCGGCCCGTCAACCCACGGGGCTACTGGGCCTGCTCGACCATGTACTGGACGGCCGCGCGGACCTGCTCGTCGGAGAGATCGGAGCGGCCGCCCTTCGCGGGCATATATCCGGCCTCTCCCTGGTAGCCATCGATGGCGTGAGTCGCCAGCGTATCCATGCCCTGCGCGATTCGGGCGGACCAGGCGGCCTGGTCGCCAAGTATCGGTGCGCCCGCGACGCCTGCCGCATGACAAGCGGCACACGCCGCGGCATATACCTGGTCGGCGGTCAGATCGGCGGTGGCCGCGGCGGGAGCGGCCGCGGCGGCGGCCTGGGCCGTCGGCGCCGGGCCGGGGGCAGGCAGATGACTGTTGTCTTCTCCCGCGACCGCCACGCGAACCATCGACGCGATCCGCTCATCGACCCGAGCCTGGACCCGGGGATCCTCCTGAATGAAGGCCAGCTGGGTGCGGGCCGACATGCCTTGAGCCAGGAAGTAGATCGCGACCGCTACGGCGACCAGAATGCCCAGCACGAGCATGAACGTGTCGAAAAACTGGCGATCCTGATCAGTGCTCACTGTCGATACTCTCCGGAAATGGGCGGGCGAAATAAGCCCGAAATTATAGAGGGGACGCCCTTGCAGATGCTACCGGCGGTTGGACGATTGCTCCATCGGTTCGTCGCTGGCCATCGGCGCGGTTATGATTGCGCCGCCTCGAAGTACGCGCCCGTAGCTTACGCTGGATAGAGCGTCGGCCTGGCGAGCCGAAGGTCAGAGGTTCGACAAATCGTCAGGAGAGACGATTTGGACGGTGGCGAAGCCGCCGCCCGCAGGGCGAGGGCCATGGAAGGACCGAGTCCATCCTCTCGGGCTAAGGGCGGTGACCTGGGTCCGGGCCGTGG
>JARFQW010000053.1 GCA_029287575.1 Gammaproteobacteria bacterium
TGGCAAACGCGTCGAGATGCTGAAGACCTACGAGGGCAAGAACCTCGGCGGCGACGGGACCGTACCCCGCGTCTCGGCGATTCCTATCGAGCTGAGCGACCGCTCGGAACAGGCCATGTATGCCGGGTCGAAACATGGCTCTCTCCAGAACGCCGATCCCGTCATTCGCCAGCTCAAGGGCGTGCTCACGGGATTTGACCTGGGACTGGGAGATTTCCGGGATGCGGGTATGGTCACTCTTGAAGTGGACGACCTTTATGCCGACGGCGAACCCATCCAGGTGCGGGCCCGGCCTGCAGCGCAGGATACACCCCTCGCGGCCACGATCTGGCGCTCCGGTGAAGCAGACCCGGTGGCTCGTCTCAGCCTTTCGGCGGATGACGACGGCTGGCAGTCCGCCACAACCGGACCTCTTGACGAAGGCGCCTACCGGATCGTTGTCGGCGGCACCGGCCTTCAGGCCGCTGAAGATGCCTTCGCCGTGGTGGAGATCCCGGGAGACGGAGCATGACCGGCTGGCCGCCGCTCGAGGATTTCTACTGGCATGACGACCCCGATGTGCTGGTTATTTCCGCCGCCCGAACGCTGGGGAGCGTGCTAAAGAAGCTGAATAACGCCTCCGCGGAATGGATCGTTCTCGTTCGCCAACACCCGGAATCCGGTGAGACTTACTATTACGCGTTTCGCCGCGAGGAATTCGACGACTTCATCACCGACGACCCGGAACTGCTTGCGACACCCACGGCGCTTGCGGTGGAAATGCACGAGTGGACCTCCAGCGGAGTCACCCGCAATCGGCGCCCGGCGGCCGAGTGGTCCGGCGCCTCCGGACCCGCCGCCCTGCGCACCGTGGATATCGACGTCGAAGGCCGGGTCCGTGGCATCGGCGATCTTGCGGGAACAGGCGCGAACGGCGGCAGCAGCGATCGCTGGGACGCCGATGACCTGCTGGGCGAACTGGGCGAGGCACGCGGGGGGCACACCGGGACGGTGGGCGTCGGCCACGGGACCGGAACCGACGAGGCCGGGACTGTGCTGGAGGGCGGTACGGATCTCCTGGATGAACTCGGGGAGGAGCGCGGGGGTACACGTGGCGGAGACACTGGGCCAGTCGGCGCCGGCCGTCAGCCGGCAACCGACGAGATCCGGATCACTCTGTCAGCCGATACCGAAGCGGAGATCGACCTCGACCAGCAGAAGATGGTGTTCTTCAAGCTGGAACTCACGAGCGAGGCCAGGGCGCTCGCGCACAGTACCGAGGCCGCCGCAAGGAAAGACGAAGATATCGTGGTCTCGCTGTCGGTGGAGAACGACCGGATAGAGTGTCTGACCGCGGAACCCCAGACCGTGCCCCCGCCCGGACCCGGTTCGGCGCGCACCGGTTTCTTCGAGATTCGCGCCGTGCAGGCGGGCCCCTGCCGGCTCGCCGTGCGCTTTCGGCAGGGGGGAACAGACCTTGCAGTCATTCCGTTGACCGTCGAGGTCGTAGAGCATGGTGCCGACGGCCACAAGGCCAGCGGGGAAGCGCCGGCGGCGCCCCGGGATCCCGAGGATGACGACAAGCTGGCCCTGACCGTCGAGCAGCGCAGCGACGGGGGCCAGGTGTTCTACGAGTACGTGCTGTTCTCCGAACCCTTCGATTTCCACGGCAGGAAATTCCACTCCCAGCCGTTGAAGGACCGGGGCGATGGCCCGGCCGCTACCATTCAGGCTTACGTAAAGCGCATGTACGAGCAGGTCACCCGCAAGCTGGGCGGCGATGTGCAGACCGATCTGAAGCGCCTTCAGCGGGAAGTGAGGGCCCTCGGCGTCAATCTGTGTAACGAGCTCTTCGAGCCCGACGTCGTGCGGGCCCTCTGGCCGCTGCGGGACCGGATTGACCTTATCCAGATCATTTCCTGGGAACCCTACATTCCCTGGGAGCTGGTTCGGCTGAAGAACCCGGACACCGGCGAGATCGACGACAGGTTCCTCGCCGAGTACGGGCTGATCCGCACGCTGGCCAACACGAATCCGCCCAGGACGCTGCCGCTGGGCACCTGGCGTTATCACGGCGCACGCTTCCCGTCGGGCGCCTTTCCGCCCGTGGGCCGCGAGCTCGACTACTTCACGGGAACGGGCTCGGGGACGCTCCAGGCACGGAGCATCACGCCCGAGGCGCTGGAGGAAGGCGAAGACGCGTTTTACGACACCGTCGCGGCCGGCGATTTCGACGTCCTGCACCTGGCCTGCCACGCGGAGGGCGACGAGGACGAAATCGACCGGGCCCATCTCATCATCGGCGAGGCCACGGAGCCTTCCGGCAGCACCCGGGCTATTGCCGTGGGCCCCAGCATCCTGCAGGCGGAGGCGAACTGGCAGGCCCGCCATCCGCTGATTTTTCTGAATGCCTGCGAGACGGGCCGGGCGGGCGCCATGCTGACCGCCTGGGGCGGATGGCCGAACGTCTTCCTTCGCTGCGGGGCCGGCGCCTTCATCGGCTCGGCCTGGGCGGTCAGAGACGGCCCGGCTGCGCGGTTCGCCACAGCCTTCTACGAGGCCCTGCTCGATGGCAGCACGCTGGCCGCGGCAGCCACCGCAGCCCGCCAGGCGGCACGCAAGTCGGCCTCCGGAACGGAGCTCGACGCCTCGTGGCTTGCCTTCAAGGTCTACGGCCATCCGCGGGCGCAGGCGCAGCGGCATTGATCGATGCGCCTCCCGGACAGACAGCCGGGCCGTGGCCAGGGCTGCGTTGAGCAGCCCGCCGGCTTTATTCACCGCCCGCATGGCGGGCGTCCACCTTGGGAGTCGCGGACATGACCACCACGGTTCTGAACTATATCGACAATCTCCCGCTGATCGATGTTGCACGGGGCAAGAGTCCGTTTGCCGACCTGGAAGCAGACCTGGGCCCGATGCGCTCCGCCGAGGCCGGTGGAGGCGCCGGGCTGGCGCCGCCCGTTCCGGAGGACCTCCAGGCGGCGGTCGATACCGGCAGCATCCTGTCCTTCGTGGACGGCGTGAGCGGCACCGAAAAGGATGATGTCCTCTATTCGGTCCAGCTCGCGCAGCGGGGTGCGAGCGGTGTCTTCGACCGCTTCACACAAACCGAAGCCTGGTACAGCAAGTACACGGAAATCCTCGAGACCATCGGCTGGGCCGGCGAGCAGTTTGCGTTCGCCCGCTATGACCAGAGCCAGGGTCAGCTGCACATGGACCAGGCGGCGTTGTCGATCATCTCGGCCATTGCCACCCAGAATCAGCTGGCCGTGCTGCAGGAGGCGCTGGGGGCGTTGAAGTCCCTCGCGGAAGGTGACGGACCGATGAAGCTGTTCGACTTCCATACGTCCGCGGAAGCCAGCGGCAACTTCCAGATGGGCGCCGTGCAGAAATCCGACAACGGCGCGCTGTCTCTGGCCCTGGGCGGCTTCCACTTCAAGGCCAACGACAATCGCCGGCGGTTCCTGTTCTTCGGCTGGGGAAAACAGGACGTCGAGTTCTGGACCGGCGCAAGAAAGCTGACCCTAAATGAACGCCTGTACGCGGATCATCGGGACAAGGTCCGGCAGAAACTGGGCGCGGCCGCCGCGGACTTCATCGAAGGGCTGACACTCGGCTGAAAATCTGTTGCCGCGTAATCGGCTTATCGCCGCACCGGGTGTTCCAGACACCCGTGCGTGCCGACTCGCAGAACCTTGGTGATGGGTGGCTCGGTCCGGGAGCCGGACGCCCCCGCACCACAACCGGAGCCGGAAGATGTCGCTCAGGCTTCCAGCACGAGTGTCGCTGCAGCCCAGGACTTGTTGGTCCGGCTCTCCTCGAACAGCTTCTGGCGGGCTTTCAGAAACGCGCGCTCAACGCGGTCGCCGCGAAGCAGCAGGCCGGAATAGAACTCGCGCGCATACTCGAACGCCTGATCGTCATCGATGTCCCATCGGAATCCGACGATGGCGCGGATGTCGCTTCTGCCGAGTTCGAATACCACATCGTCCCGGGAACTGTGGCAACTGCTGAGGTAAACGAACTCCGGCCGGTGCCGCCATAGCCCCGCAAACTGCTCGGCCGTGACTGCCTCGATCTTCCCTCCCTGCCGGATCGGGGGAAAGAACAGCCAGCCACGTCCCGACCTGCGGGTCATCGGGTCCACATAGCCGTCCTCGTACCAGGAATGGCCGGCAAAATGCACGAGATGCCAGTGGTCGTTGGCCAGGTGATCCATGAGCACCTGGCAGAAGCTGGTTGCCGAAGGATCCAGCTCCCGTGCGGTGCGCGGGTTGATACGCATGACGCGGCCCACGGACACGGCGCCGTTGCTGGCTTTGCCCGACCGCTCGCTGAGCTTCGCCGACAGCCATGCCGCTTCATTGCGGACATTCCGAAGCGGTGGCCATAACGCCGGAAAGTGATCCGGAAGCGGCGCTTGCGGCGGGGGATTCCTGAAAAAAGCCGCCTCGAAAGGCGTTTCCGAATGCACGTCGGCTTCGATGATCAGGCAATTCAGGGGCTGGCGCTCGTCTTGAGGCAGGCAAAGCGGAAAAGGCTCGTCCACTACGCTCGCCCTTGCTCCGCCCAGCGGCCCGAGGCGTCGTGTCAGCGGCGTCTTGAGCATCCAGAAATCCCGCGGATCGTCTTCGGCCTCTTCGTTACGCGGGACCATGGCCTCGAAGAGGATCTGATAGGTCCGGCGATTGAGCTTGAACCGATAGTGCACGGTGTCCGGCCGGCCCCGGGCGGCTTCCTGCAGCTGGCCAAGGAAACTGTGGTTCTTCGACAGCAACTCGTCGAACAGTTCCTCGCCGACGATGCGCATGACCGGCACCCAGTTACTTTCCTTTTTCAGCAGACCGGAAAGCGTCGTGAGACGCTCTAGCTTCTTGCTGCTGACGATGAGCTCCCCGTGGGCCTGGATCAGGCTCCCGAGCAGGATGACGTAGCTGGGCAGACGACCGGTCAAATCGATTTCGACAACGACATCCGGATAATCGACCCCTGCCTCGTCTTCGTCCGCGGCCGCGCCAGGTTCGACGCTGGCCCAGCGCCGCCGAAGGATATTGGCTACGACCTCCTCGGGATTCTGCTCCGGAATCAGAAGATCGACCCGGCGCAGGCCCGACAGCTCCGTCAGCAGCCTCGGCATATGGGACTGACTGGCTCCATAAGCCGTCACGATGAGGACATTGGCAGTCGTGTTGTCGGCTGACGCCCACGCTCTTGCCAGGTCCAGCCCGAGGTCCAGGTTGTCATCCCGTTGCGCCCCGCGATCCCGGGGAATCTGCAGACTGGTAACCACGAGATCGAAGTCCGGTCCGTCGGCCTCCAGGTTCTGGCGCGCCTCGTCCAGCGCGTGGGACTCCACGATCAGGGGACTCTTCTCGGGCTTCGACGGCAATGTCTCTCCCTCAAGGGACGCGAGAGCTTTCAGGACGCTCGAGCGCAGGTCCTCGCGGATGTCCGGGTGCGCCGCAACGATCAGAATGCGCGACGACATGCCTTACTCCACTCCCGCTACAAGGGGCAAGCGGACCGTGCATATAGTGTCCCCGGGCGGGGATGGCGGCTCGAACTCGCCGTTCAGATCCTCGATGAACCGCCTGACCATTGGGTTTTCCAGGGTGAAGTTCGCCGCGAATTCCTTGGCGTCCGTATCGGCGCTGTGCAGGGGCGTATCGGCCGGAAGGCTTGCGGAGATGGTGAACTCCATCCACGGTCCCACGCGCTTGGCTCGCAGCTCGACGGCTTCGTCCAGCGGCACGAAGCGCAGGTAGTTACCAATGATGGTGGCAAAGATGAAATCCGTCCTGTAGACGTCCACGCTGATCAGCGGCAGATCCCTGGCAACCGATACGTTCATCATCCGCTGATCGCCCGGGGGCAGCCGCTCGAGAATGCGATCGAGCATCTGGTCGACACGCAGGAGCAGCGGCTCCACCGTGAGGTCCCCCGGGTCTTCCTTCTGCAGCAGGATCTGCCTGTAGGTCAGCTCGATCTTGCGCAGATATGCGCCCACCTTGCGCTTGAACTCTTCGATCTCTTCGGGCCCGCAATCAGCGGAGAGCCGCCTGAGGGAGCCCTGCATCAGCGAGATGGGCGCCCGGGTCTGGTGAGCCAGCTCGCCGAACATGTTTCGGATTTTCTCGAGTTCGGCCAGGCGCTCGTATAACGCGAGGTCCTGAATGATAAGCACGTTGCGATCGAATCCGTCCGGCATCCGGTAGGAAGTGATTATGGCCTTCCACTCACGGTCCTGACAGTCGCTGGCGGTGACGATTTCCCGGGCATAGGGCGCAGCGAGAATGCTGTCGATGACGTCCGGCGTACAGAGCAGATCTGTGAGGTTCTTGCCTTCCAGCTCGCCTTTGGAAGAACCCAGTAGCGCCACCGCCGGTCCGTTCACATCGAGGATGTCGCCGTTGTTTCTGCAGGTCACGATCGCGTCGGATGCATTCTCGAAGACGTGGCGCAGCCGGTAATGCTCCGACAGGTCATCCAGCAGGGAGCGAACCTCGGCGAGGATTCGCTTGAGGGCGGCAATGTCTTCCTCGACGAACGCGGTCTGCTGGCAGTCCTCCACCTGAACGACCCATGGAGTCGCACCGCCCACTGAAACCGGGATGCACAGAACCGATTGCGAGTGTTCCGACAGACCGTCCTGGGCCTGCCCCTCTCCCCGGGAGACGTTGTTGACGTAGTAGACCTCGTCGGTTTCGTAGGCTCTCGCGGCGGGTGTTCCATGGAATTTGCGGTTTATGCCTGTCTTGTGGCTGAACGCCTGCGGACCTGGGCCCTTCGCCTGCTGAACAAGCGCCAGCAGGTCGTTGCCTGCATCCA
This sequence comes from Gammaproteobacteria bacterium, assembly GCA_029287575.1. Taxonomy (GTDB): domain Bacteria; phylum Pseudomonadota; class Gammaproteobacteria; order Steroidobacterales; family XN24; genus JARFQW01. The sequence goes on from JARFQW010000053.1 coordinate 6,808, forward strand.
CGCGGAAAATGGCGACGTTGTCCCATTCGAAATGGGCGGCGATTTCCCGGGTCAGAATGCTCGCAGCCTGTTCGGCGGTCTTGGAAGCGTGCAGGGACCTGAGCAGACGGATCAGGAATTCCTGCTCCCGGGCCTTGAGCAGCTGGAACACCATGCGGATGGCTTCGGCGAGCGGGAGCGCCTGCATGACTTCTTCCGCCCGGGCGAGGTTCTCCGGCTTGCTGGTGCCGAGGGAAATGCCCGCCACCTGCACATTTTCCAGAGCAATGGGCCGCGCATACCAGTAGCGGATGCCGTTCTCGAGCGTGTTCTGGACGTCCGGATTGGCCAGCAGCTGGTGGTCGCCCTTTTCGATGAGAAACGCTTCCAGGTCCTCGATCACGAGACTTTCGGAAGATTCACGGGCTTCCTTTGTGGCCGCATTGCTCTCGTACCAGCGGGTGATCTGGCGGGGCTGTGCGTCGAGGGTCTGGCTGAAGATCGGGCGCGAGCAGAGGCCGTCATTGCTCAGGATGTAGACGGACAATGCATCGAAGTCGAGCAGTTTCCCGATCTGCTCTGCCACGGCCTCGAGCAGGCCGAGGATGGAATCGGCGGTTTCGATGGCCGCATGCAGCTGGTCGGAAGCGACCTCCAGCTCCCGGTCCCGGATGATGGCAAACGCCCCGACGATTCGGCTGTTCTCGTTGAGCTCGGGTATCGCGACAATGCTGACGGGTATCTCACGTTTGTCGCTCTTCCGGGTGACGGTGACTTCGTACGTGTCACTCTCCCCTTCCATGCGCCTCTCGAAGCTTTCCAGCAGGCGTTCGCGATCGGACCGGGGAATCGGGATCTGCTCGAGCGTCCAGCCCTCGACGCTGTCGACGCCGAGCATGTTCAATGCCGCGGGGTTTGCGTAGGCGATCTCTCGCTGACGATTCGTCCGGATGATGCCGAAATCCGCTTTTTCGAAGATGCTTTTTTGCGCCTGGCGAAAAGCCTGCCTCACGCTGGACAGGTCCGTAATGGCCGCATACGCCCCCGAGACGCCCCGGTTGTCGGAGATCGGCGCGAACTCGGCGAGGACGGGAAGGGCCTCGCCATCCGTCCGCAGCAGTTCGAGCTGGAGAGATTGCGGCCAATCGTGATCGGGCTTACGGATGCGCTCGAAGATTCCTGCGCCGTCCTCGCCAAAAAGTCCCCAGAACGACTTGCCGCGAAGCGCATCGTCACCGCAGAGGGCCAGCAGTCCGCGATTCGCAAAAACGACGCGGCCGTTGTTGTCTACCTGGCAATAGCCGCGCCGGCCGCTCTCGGCCATAGACTCATAGACACAGGATGTTTCCTCGAGGATCCGCAAGAACAGATCCTGAATCCGGCCTTCCGACCAGTCCTCGACGGCCGCAGCCTCCTCCGGGTTGTTAGAGGCGTCGCGGATGGCAGCCGGTAACGCCTCTTGGGCTGCCAGCAGTTCGACAAACAGGTCCGCAGCCGAGTAGTCCTGCCGGCGCACCCGGTTAAGAAATAGCTCTTCGCTTTCGCTGGTCCCGGCGTCCGTCGCCGACAGGTAGTCTTCCAGAGGCCCGAGATCGACCTGCTCGTCGACGCCGATCAGCGCATCCCGGCCGCTACCGGTTTTCCACAGAGCCCGCCTGCGGAGCAGGGCTTTGCGCCAACGGGGTTTGAGTTCGTCTAGCGCCGAAGCCAGGAGATTCCGGGCCCGGTCATCGAGCGGTGCCTGTTTCAGATGTGATACCACGGTAACCTGCCCCTCCTCGAACAAAAGCCCGGCTGGGGACGGACGCTTCGGCATCCAGTCAATAACGACAAAAATTTCCTTAACATAATGTGGTTTAGCAGCTCAGAACCCCCTACGCCACCCAAAGGGGGACAGTTCACTTATCCCAGATAAGGGGACAGTTCACTTATCTCCCGAATTGCCCGCATTCAGAGCCTTACGTCCATGACTGCTTGATGGCACGTTTGGTACCCGCAGCCGACCCAAGGAAGGACCGATGGCAAGAATGGCGCGCGTCGTAGTCCCTGGCTATCCGCACCACGTAACCCAGCGAGGGAACCGAAAACAGCGCACGTTTTTCGGGAAGCAGGACTACCGTGAATATTTGTCGCTATTGACCGAGGCCCTGCCGAAGGCGGATCTCGAGATCTGGGCCTGGTGCCTCATGCCGAACCACGTGCACCTCGTGGTTGTACCTGAAGCGGAAGACAGCCTGGCGAGGCTATTCAGGCACGTACATCAGCGCTACACGCGACGCATCAACAAACGCGAAGGCTGGATCGGCCATCTCTGGCAGGAGCGATTCCATTCGTTCGTTATGGACGAGCAACACCTTCTCGCAGCAGTTCGCTACATAGAGCTCAATCCCGTTCGTGCAGGACTTTGCGTAGATCCAGTCGAGTGGGCCTGGTCCAGCGTGCATGCTCACCTTGCCGGCACCTCCGATGATCTTGTGCGTACGGAGCCGATGCTCCAGAGAATCAGCGACTGGCGAGACTACCTGGCCGACCGAACATTCGATGGCCTTGCAGATGGTCTCCGAGCCCACTCCAGGACGGGCCGTCCCGCCGGCGGTGAGGCTTTTATCGAGCGAATTGAAATGCTGACGGGACGGCAACTCAAAAAGCGCAGCCCCGGGCCCGCACCCCGTCGCTAATCAACTCGACTCGTTACCAGTGTATTAAGTGAACTGTCCCCATAATTGAGTTAGGTGAACTGTCCCCGTAACTCGATCCAGGTCTGGCGGGATTTCGCCAGCAGCCGTCCGTCGGCGGTGTAGACGGCCGAGCCCGCGTGATACTTGCGGCCCTCGTGGTCGATCTTCCAGCCGATGACAATGCAGGCATCGCCGGGCCGGGGGGCCTCGATGATCTCGGCGGCCATGCGCCCCAGCAGAGCCGGCAGGCCCGGCCGCAGCAGTCCGAAATAACCCGGGCAGTCCAGCGCCGACCACAGGAACTGTGTGGCCACGTGGCCGCTGGCATCGGCCTGGCCCGGCTCCGGTGTCCAGGGCGTGGCCGCCACGCCCAGCGCCTCATCCGGGCCGGCGAAGATCCGCATGCCGTCACCGGCGGCCCGCTTCGGGCCGCACACGAAACAGCCGGGGATCGCGTGTTCATCGGGCCCGACATAACGGGATCGGGCCGCCTCCGCGGCGGACATCGCGGGCGCCGGCGGCGGATCGACGTCGACCGCTGCCTCCCTGGCCACGGCAATCTCCGCCTCGCCGTGCAGCAGGCGTGCGCCTTGTTCATCGCGCACGAGGCTCAACGGCGTATCGAGCGGCGGCGGCGCCTTGAGGGTCACTTCCACCGGGCCGTCGAAGACCCGCGCCAGCAGGCCGCAGGAGTAGCCGCCGTTGCCGGAGTTTTCCGGGCCGCGGAAGCGCCGGGCGATGCTTACCGTTGTCTCCGCGAGTTGGGTCTCGGGATCAGAAGGTGTTGTGTAAGACGACATGTGGGTTGCTCGCTACTCGGACCATGTAGTGCGGACTGCCGGGCAACTGAGGCCGTGTGCCTCTCTCTATTGCCCTTCCCTGTTGCGCTTCGCTATTGCCACCCCTGGTGGCCCCCTGGTTGCCCCTGGTTGCCAATGTGGCCGTGTCAGTCGCATGCGGCAGGGTGCCATTCGTGTGCCTGCATGTGAGACCGAATGCCTGGCCAGGCCCGGGGAGACTCATCCGCGGCGCTTCAGCCCGGGCACGATGAACGGCACCTGGGCCTGGTAGTCGCGATAGCGGTCGCCGAAATACGCAACCAGGCCCCGCTCCTCGTGCCACAGACCCACCAGCACATAGAGGGTAAAACCGCCGGCGAAGAGGATCCGGCTGACGGTCATGTCCGGTGTCGCCCACAGGGCGATGAGCACGCCGAGCTGCATGGGATGGCGTACGAGCCGGTACAGGGAATAAATCCGGAACGGCGGCGGCACGAACTCCCGGCCACGCATCCAGCACCAGGCCTGGCGAAGCCCGAACTGCTCGAAGTGGTCGATGAGAAACGTGCTGACCACCACGATCACCCAGCCCACGGCGGCCAGGCCCCACAGGGCGGCACGCAGGGTCTCGTGGGTCACGCTGAACAGCTCTCCTGGCAGCGGCCGCCAGAAAAACAGAATCGGCACGATGACCAGCGCGGTGGCCAGCACGTAGGTGGCGCGCTCCAGCGGCGCGGGCACGAACCGGGTGAGCCAGGCCTTGAACCGCGGCCGGGCCATCACCGAATGCTGGACGCCGAAGAGCGCAATCAGCAGCAGGTCCACACCCAGCGCCAGGCTCGCCGGCCCGGACGGCCCGATATCCACCGCGCGGGGCACCGGGATATTGAACGCGAACGCCGCAAGCCCCGCGATGGCCGCCATGCCCACCGCATAACAGGCCAGGGCATAGAACATGCCGGACACGCGTACCGCTTTCGCGCCCCCGCCAGGGACGTCCTTTACCGCCAGATCCGTCATGTCCGTCACTATACCGCGCCACCGGGTCCGTTGACCGCGGACACCGGCCCGGCCCCGCTTGTGGTGCGCCCGTCTACCGGGGAATTCCCGCCGCGCCAGGCCACCGCGGCGTTCGAGGCGCGTTCGTGTGATTCTCCGTGGGCCTGACTACACTGAATCCTCGGAACACAGCCGGTCCCGCCGGCATCGGCGGCGGCCGCATCTGCCTGGCAATCGGCCCGTCGCCGCGGGTTGCGCCCCCCGGAACGCAGCTCGCGCCCGACAACTCACGCCATGCCAACAGGGAGCCCTGATCCGTGAAAGCCTTGCCAATCTGTGCTCTGGAGAGTCTCGAGGACCGGGTGCCCGCCCACGCCCTCGTGGCCGACGTGGACCTGGTGGTCATCCGTTATGACGACACAGTAAGCGTGCTGTACGGCCGCTGCGCCCATCGGGGTGCGCTCATGTCGGACGGCCACGTTGACGGCGACAACCTCATCTGCGGCGTGCACGGCTGGGACTACCGCCTGGACACCGGCGTGAGCGAGTACAACAACAGTGAGACCCTGCCCAAGTTCCGCGCATGGGTCGAGGACGGCCAGGTCTTCGTCGACGAAGACGAAATCGCCGACTGGGCGAAGGCCCATCCCCAGCCGTATCAGCGCGACACCTATCAGGGGGCCTACCAGGACCCCACCGGCACGGCTGACGAGCCCCACGTCAAGCTCATCCGCAAACTGGCCGGCGAAGGGCTGAGCAAGGTCGGCCACCACGGCCCGTCAGCGGCCATGGGGG
>JARFQW010000058.1 GCA_029287575.1 Gammaproteobacteria bacterium
AAAACCCAGAATCAGACGCTCGAGACTTGTCGCCAGCAGCAAAGCCTGGTCCTTTCGCCACGCCGCGTCGGGAGCCAGCCGGTACTCGGTGTCCGCGATCTCCGTCCAGGCTCGTTCACCGCGGGCCAGGCCAATGAATCCACGCATGACCGAGATACTCGCAGAGAGCTCGTCGCGCAGACCCCGGGAGCGCACGTTCTTTTGAAAATGCTCCATGCCGGCAATGACCGCGCCGGAGCTCAGGCAAAAACCGTATTGCCGCTGGGCCTGAGGCAGACACACTTCAACCAGCGGCCGCTGAACCCTGGCGCGCTCACCGGAGGCCCGGGCGGATTGCCGGAGCGTGGCTGAAATCGCCTGCGTCACCGACAGGCGGCCGTGCAGGTCGATGGCCGTCATGTTGGTCGTCCCGCCGGGGATCACGGCGACCTCGGGCCAGGTCTGGCCGGAAAGCATCAGTTCCGTCAGCACGGCCTGCACCGTCCCGTCTCCACCAATAATGGCCAGCACATCCGAACCCGACTCGATCAGTTCCCGGGTCGCGCTGCGGATGTCCGCCAGGTCCGTTACTTCCCTCCTGGGAGACGCCGTGGTAATTGCCGCGCGCACGGTGTCCATGCGATTGCGGATCCGTCCGGACAGGGGATTGATCAGAAAACCGACGGTGCTCATGACGCTGGGCTCATGGTGCCGATCGCCTCGCTGGTGCTGACCCGGGCATGACGATACAGGTGGCCATAACGGCCGCGTAGTCTACCCTACGGAGCCGACGGGATCAGGCGCCGCAATGGAATAATGGCGGACGCGTTCTAGCCGGGATGCAGGAAGTGCGTACCGGCAAACGCACGCTGACACTGGCGGGCCTTCTCCTGGGTGATTTTCAGGAACATGCGCCCGCGCGACCAGTCTATCGACTGGACCCATTCGGTCGGAATCAGCTTGTCGCTGCCTGGCTGCCAGTCACGCGTATCGACCACCATGTACCGGATCACCAGACCTTCGGAGTCGATCAGGAAATCGCCTACCCGGCCGACGGGACCGTTGACCGCCTCCACGCCATAGCCCAGCATCTGGCTGACGACATGAAGCTCCGGCGTCGAATCGGCGGATGGATCCCGGTAGGTCACCGGAATGCCTTCCGGAGCCTGGCGACATTCGGCGGCGTCGGCCCGAGTCACTGACAGCGAGAGACGGCGTTTGGCGGTGTCGTACTCAACGATATTGCTGGCCGGGAACAGGCAGATCCGGCCCGGGCTGGAATCGACGATCAGGTAGTTGATATCCGCTGACTCCTCCCGCACATAGGCGTCCACGAGCTGGCCGATCTGACTCCCGTCCACGCCGAAAACCTCGGCTCCTCTCAATGTAATCACGCTGTATAGCATTGTCGTCCTCGTGCGGCGCGTTCAGCCGCCGAAATCGTCGAAGTAGATGTTTTCCGGGTCCACGCCGAGGCTGTCGAGCATCCGGAAACATGCGGACATCATGGCCGGAGGCCCGCATAGATAGTATTCGATCTCTTCCGGAGCGGCGTGGTCTTTCAGATAAAGATCGTGTAGCGCCTCGTGCACAAATCCGGTGGGTCCGCTCCATTGGTCCTCTTCGAGCGGCTCGGACAGCACCAGGTGCCAGTCGAAGGCCTCGTTTTCCGCGGCAATCTCGTCAAAGTCCTCCACGTAGAAGGCCTCTCGCAGGCTCCTCGCCCCGTACCAGAACGAGGCTCGCCGGCTCGTCTTCAGGCGTTTGAACTGGTCGAAGATCAGCGAGCGCATCGGTGCCATGCCGGCACCGCCACCGATAAACACCATCTCCCGCTGGGTGTCCTGCACGTGGAATTCGCCGTAGGGCCCGGAGATACGAACCTCGTCGCCGGGCTTCAGCGAAAAGATGTAGGAAGACACCAGGCCGGGCGGCGCACTGGGAGCCTGGGGCGGCGGCGAGGCAATACGCACATTGAGAACGATCAGCCCCTTCTCGGCCGGATAGTTTGCCATCGAGTAGGCGCGAGTCACCGGTTCCTTCAACCGCGAGACGTATTGCCACATGTCGAAGGTGTCCCAGTCCTCCCGGTAGGCCTCCGGGATGTCAAAGTCCCGATAGGCGGCTTCGTAGGGCGGGCAGTGCACGAGAATGTAGCCGCCCGCGGCGAACGGCACCTCGTCCCCGCTCGGGAGTTCCAGCACCAGTTCCTTGATAAAGGTCGATACGTTGCGATTGGAGCGTACGGTGCAGGGCCATTCCTGGATCGAGAGAATTTCGGCCGGCACCCGGACCGAAAGATCCTCACGCAGCCGCACCATGCAGGCCAGGCGCAGCCCTTCCCGAGCCTGGGCCCGACTGATGTGGGACTGCTCCGCGGGTGTCACGGCGCCGCCCCCCGACTCGACAGTGAGCTTGCACATGCCGCAGGTTCCCTGCCCCCCGCAGGCGGCGGGGACGAGCACGTTGTGGCTCCGCAGCGCCTTGAGCAACGACCCGCCACGCTCGGAACTGATCGCCGCAGATTCGTCGCCATTGATCAGGATCTTCACGTTGTCACCGCCGACCACCGAGCGGCGGGTGACCAGAAGGATCGCCACCAGGGCCAGGATAAACCCCGAAAACATCACACCGGCGACAAGTATCAGATCCATCGGATACGCCCCGTCAGATATCGATGCCGGTGAACGCCATGAATCCGATGGCCATGATGCCGGCGAGGCCGAAGGTTATGCCCGCCCCGCGCAGCGGAGCCGGCACGATTGAATACACCATGCGCTCCCGCATGGCCGCCAGGGCCACGATGGCCAGCATCCAGCCCAGCCCGGACCCAAAGGCAAAGGCGGTGCTCTCGGCAAGCGTGTAGTCCCGATTGAGCATGAACAGAGAGCCGCCGAGAATCGCGCAGTTGGTCGCAATCAGCGGCAAATAGACCCCCAGCGCGTTGTAAAGGGCCGGCACGTACCGGTCCAGCACCATCTCGACGATCTGGGTCACCGCGGCAATCGTGCCGATAAAGCACAGGAAGCTCAGAAAGCTCAGATCGTACCGGGCCAGGTCCGCGCTCAGCCATTCGAGGGCCCCGCGCTCCAGGAAAAAATCGAACACCACGCGGTTCAGCGGTACGGTGACCAGCAGCACGAAGGTGACGGCGACACCCAGGCCGAAAGCCGTGCCGACCCGCTTGGAGACGGCCACAAAGGAACAGATCCCCAGGAACAGGGCCAGGATCATGTTCTCGATAAAAATGGCTTTGACGATGATGTTGAGGTAATGCTCCAAGGCTCAGCCCTCCTCCACCTGGTCGGTCTTCCAGGCGCGCAGAATCCAGATCAGCACCATCACCACGAAGAACGCGCCGGCCGGCGCGGTCATGAGTCCGAGGGTCTCGAACCAGCCGTCTGTTGCAGTCGTGGCCAGCACCGGGTGGCCGAGGAACGTGCCGGAGCCGAGCACCTCGCGGATCGAAGCGACTACCACGAGAACGAGCCCGTAACCCAGGCCGTTGCCCAGGCCGTCCAGCGTGCTCAGCACCGGACCGTTCTGTGACGCAAAAGCTTCCGCCCGGCCGAGAATGATGCAGTTGGTGATAATCAGGCCGACGTAGACGGAAAGCTGCGCGCTGAGATCGGGGAAGAACGCGCGCAGGATCTGGTCCGCCACAATGACCAGGGAGGCGACGATCACCAGGTAGATGATGATCCGGACACTGTCAGGGATGAGTTTGCGAATCAGCGAGATGGAGAGATTCGACAGGGCCAGGACGGCGGTGGTGGCCGCGGCCATGGCCACGGCGTTCTCCACCAGCGTCGTGATGGCCAGGGCCGGACAGATACCCAGAATCTGGCCCATCACCGGATTCTTCTCGAGCAGGGGGTCGAGAAACGTGCTGCGTGAACTAGCGGCCATACTCGCGGTCTCCTTTCATCCGGACTGGAGCTCGTTTCTCCACTGGGCGAAGAAGGGCCCGAAACCGTCCGGACCCAGCCAAAAGCGAATCATGTTCTCTACCCCTTCGGACGTGACGCTGGCCCGGGACACCGCATCGACCTGAAAAGGGGCCTCATCGGCCGGCGGCGGTTTGCGCACCAGCCGCAGAGCCACCTCGCCCGAGTCGTCATAGATCCGCCGGCCCGGCCAGTTGGACCGCCAGGCATCGCGGGTGATCCGCCCGCCCAGCCCGGGCGTCTCCTGGTGCTCGTAAAACATGATGTCCTGTACCGTATTGAGATCCGGTGCCAGGGCCAGGAAACCGAAAATCTGCCCGCCGTAGCCCTGTCCGTGAATGGGCACCAGGACCTGGCGCACGCTGCCGGCGGCGTCACGGATCTCGTAGACCAGGGCATGCTCCGGTAAACGGCGTACCCCGGCATCATTCTCCGGTGCGAGCCGCGACATTTCCGGATCCTGGGTCGCCTCGCGCTGATCGAAACGCTCAACGTCCACCTCGGGATCGACGGCACCGGCCGACAGGTCCACCGCCAGCGGCCGGATGGCAGCGAAGCGCTCGCGAATCTCATTCCGGTCCAGCTCCTCGGTGCCTTCGGCCAGTCCGGCAAGCACGAGAATCTGACCCATGCGGGCGATGGCGGCATTGCTGCGCTGTATTTCACCAAGACCCACATAAGTGCCCGAGACCAGCACACTGCAAAGCGCGCACACGCCGAACGTGAAGATCAGCGTATAGAGGGCACTATTGCGCTGCATTGCGTGCCCTCCGCCGGCGGACGTTGGCGGCCACGAACCAGTAATCGATCAGTGGCGCAAACAGGTTCATGAACAGTAGCGCAATGGCGGTGCCGTCCAGCTGCGTCGGGTTCAGAACCCGGACGAACACCACAAACGCGCCGGCAATCAGGCCATAGACCCAGCGCCCGGGGTTCGTATGCGCTCCCGTGACGGGATCCGTCACGAGGAACGCCATTCCGAAAGCCCATCCGCCGAGCACGATCTGCCAGTGCACCGGGATGCCAAAAAGCGGGTTGCCGCCGGGATCAGCCGCGGCAAATCCGGCCGATGCCAGAATCGAGCCCGCGAAGAAGCCCAGAACGACCCGCCACGACACGACGCGGGCAAGAAGCAGCCAGCCCGCACCCAGGAAACAGGCCAGGGCTGACGTCTCACCGAAGGCACCCGGGGTCAGGCCGAGAAAGGCGGAGGTCCAGTCGAGATCCGCCAGTACCGGGCTGCCCGAGGCGGATACCTGATGCAGCCAGGCCGGACGCTCGCCGTCCACCGGCACCCAGATGGCGTCACCGGACAGGGTCTCCGGATAGGTCACGAACAGAAACGCCCAGGCCAGAAGGACCGGATGGACGAGATTGCGCCCCGTGCCCCCGAACACCTCCTTGCCCATCACCACCCCGAAGGCCATGGCCAGCATCGCCTGCCAGACTGGCGTTGCCGGCGGCAGTATCAACGCAAACACGAGGGCCAGAACCCACGAGCCGGGACCGAGCTGCTCACGGCGAACGAGCGCGAATATCAGCTCCACGCTGCGTGCTGCAAGGTAGCAGCCGACTGCCAGCGGAAGGAAATACAGAAGGCCGTGGACAAATGCCCCGGCGCTGGTGGCGGCCGAGGCCGGATCCATGCCCATGCCGCTCATCAGACGGGTCGGCCAGTCGTCCAGAAGCGGCAGACCGGCCGAGGCGGCCAGCTGCACCTGCAGACCGGTGTTGTAGGCCCCGGCAAGCAGGCAGGGAATCAGCGCAATCAGATAGACCGCCGCAATCCGGCGTATGCTGACCGCATCCCGAACGTGGGCCGGGCCGGCGGTGATCTCCCGGCTCCCGGTGCGCAGAGACTCGAAGGCCCGGGACACGGCCCGGACCGCCTGAGGCCAGGTCAGCCGCAGCGTTTTCCTGCTGGCTGGCGGGCGGGACTGACCTTTTTCCGGGGATTCCGACACCGCTAGCCCTCTTTCTCAATGAGATCGAGAAGTTCCCGCAGTTCGGCACCCCAGTTCGCTTTGCCCGGATCCATGAGCGTACATAGCGCCAGGTCTTCCTCCAGGAGTTCGAGGCACCCCAGGTCCTCCGCGCGTACGGTATCCCGTGCGGATATGGCCCGAAGCAGCGGCGTGGGCAGGATGTCCATTGGGATCACCGAGTCGAAGGTCTCCAGCGGAATCATTGCCCGGCGCGCGCCATGGGCCGAAGTGTCGAAGCGCAGCCGGTCACTCGGCAGAAATGCGGACACGAAGGCGCCGGTGGCGGTGAACACATCCGCACCCAGGGTGAGCCAGGCCGGCTTGCGTGTGGCGCCCCCCTCTGGCACCACGGAAATCTGCCGGTCGAAGCGGCCGAGATACCCCTCCCCCGGGCCCATGGCGGTCCGGCCGGACAAAACCGACCCGGAAATGATCCGGTTGGAGCCGTCGACCAGTTCGCCCTCGGTCAGCTGAGCGGTCGAGGTGCCCGGACGCACCGAAAACAGCCGGGG